>JAKZUG010000735.1:0-7802 GCA_047516705.1 Candidatus Poribacteria bacterium
GGAGTTGAACCCGATTGAACGTCTCTGGCAAGATATCAAAGCCAAGTTATTTACCCAGACGTATAAAGCCTTGGAAGATATGCAAGCGAAAATTACGGAGATCCTTCTCCATTACTCGGATGCCGCGATTGCTAAACTTACTGGGTTCTCACATTTCATAAACGCTGCTAATGTAATATAAAATTTTAGAAATGGTATTATATTCTAACCAATAGGTTTTTGCGCGTTGGATGTCCCGTGTCTGTGTTGATTTATCCCCGCCACAGAGTAAAAGGACGATTGTTCTATCCACTTCACCAAAGTAGATGCGATAGCCTGGACCAAAATGGAGACGCAGCTCAAAGACACCGCTACCAACAGATTGGCAATCGCCGTAATTTTCTTTTTCAAGCCGGTCAAGTCGTCCTCGAATTCTCGTTTGTGTTCTTGTATCTTGAATGGATGCAAACCATGCGCTGAACGGTGCTTGACCGTTTGGGGTCTCGTAAACTTCTATTTCTCGATACTGTATATTGCGCATTGCGGATTTATTGTTTCTCAGTGACCAACAGTTTGAAATGGATGAATTAAGTATAACACATCTGTAGTTATTTTTGAATCTAACTTAAAACTTTTGATTTTCCCAACACATTCTGGTATAATACAATCAAAAAGGAAATGTAGCATGAAAATTCTGGTTATCGGGCAAGGAGGGCGCGAACACACACTCGTCTGGAAGCTTGTCCAGAGCCAACTTGTCGAAAAAATCTATTGCGCGCTCGGTAATCCCGGCATCGCACAAATCGCAGAAACTATTCCCATGCCGGATCAGTTTTCCGACTTGGCAGACTGGGCGGAATCCGAAAAAATCGCACTCACCGTTGTTGGTCCCGAAGCACCGTTAGCTGAAGGAATTGTTGATGTGTTTATTGCGCGTGGGCTGAAAATCTTTGGACCGGATAAACGCGCAGCACGTCTCGAAGCAAGCAAAGATTTCGCCAAGCAGCTGATGCTCAAAAATGAAATACCGACAGCCGAACACCAGACGTTTGAAGACGCGGATGACGCAATAACCTACATCAAAACTCGCAACGCCCCTGTTTTTGTCAAAGCAAACGGACTTGCCGCAGGTAAAGGGGTGATCCCTGGACGCACCGTCGCTGAGGCGACACAGGCTGTTAAAACGATTCTGGTGGATAGGGCATTCGGAGACGCTGGCGATAGTGTCGTGATTGAAGAAGAATTAATCGGCGAAGAAGCCTCCTTTACCGTCCTTACCGATGGCTCCTACTGTTTCCCTTTTGTCAGTTCACAGGACCACAAAATGTCACACGATGGTGACACTGGCAAGAATACCGGTGGGATGGGGGCATACTCGCCTGCACCTGTTATCACGCCAGAATTGCACGACTATGTGATGAAGCGCATCGTTTACCCTACTGTCAACGGTATGGCGGATATCGAAAGACTCTTCAGGGGTGTGTTATACGTTGGATTGATGATTACAGATGCTGGTCCGAAGGTGGTGGAATTCAACTGCCGCTTTGGGGATCCAGAGGCACAAGTCCTTTTACCGCGCCTCAAAAGCGACTTGGTCCCGCTGCTCATCGCCTGCATTGATGGAACCCTCGAACAGCATGCTGACGTGCAATGGCATGATGAGGCAGCAGCGTGTGTCGTTATGGCTTCTGGTGGGTATCCCAACCCGTACGAAACAGGTGAGGTTATCACGGGACTTGAAGATGCCGATGCAATTAAAGGCGTTACCGTCTTTCATGCGGGCACAAAGCAGGATGGTGAAAACGTTGTCACGGCTGGCGGTAGAGTGTTGGGGGTCACGGCTGTCGCTGGTGGATTACACGATGCGATTCAACAAGCGTATCAAGGTGTTTCTGCTATTCACTTTGATAAGGCACATGCACGGAGCGACATCGGGTATCGGGCATTAGAAAAATTACAAACGTAAGCATGTAACGAGACTGAGATATGACCGCTGAACTCACCTATAAAATCGCTAAGTGTTGTCTCCCGCAAGAGAATGACCTGATTACCGGCTATTTCAAGGAAGATGGTACGATCGCTGTCCATCACACCACGTGTGGCGCAGTGCAAGGTTTACGACCGGAGCGATTACTGGCTGTCGCATGGGATGAGGTTTCGGCGACCGAGAGCACATCGGATCCAGTTGCGCTTGCCCCCGAATTTGCTGAACTTGATGAGACCGATTATTTTATTCTGAAGCACCATCAAGAATTCGGAATGGATTACTCTATTGTTGTCGCTGAAGCCTTAAGAATCCCGCTTGAGGAGATGCACCAACGGCACCGAAAATTGAGAGAACTCGGCGGCTTGAAGCGTGTTGAAGGACGCATTATCCATTATCGTAAAAATATCGTCAAAGGCAAATGGATCAAGCACCGCAATCATACCTACTACGAACTTACACCGGAAGGCAAAACGTGGATTCAGGCTTTTGAAGACCAACAAACTTCATCAGAAACATAGATACCACAAACAGGACATATCTGTGAAAAGAGAAACGAAATGCGGAGGACTTAACCGTGTTAAATCAACTCATTAATTGGCGGATTGATGCACAACGCCGTAAAAATCGGATGCGGTCTGTCATTTTGCTATCCCTTATTTTACACTTGATTATTGTTATCGTCTACCTCTTTCTTCCCATGAATCAGCTCGTCCAGGAAGATAAGGATGCACTTGCGGTTGACCTGCTTAACGATCCGGAGGCACCTAAGAAGCGGAAACAGAAACCTAAGCCACCGCTCACGAAGAAAATGTATGATCCGAGCCAGCAGCTCGCCAGAGATGCAATGGACAAGAAGATTGAAACCGCTCGGAACAAGATGGATGAAGTGGTCAAGCTCAGTCCGCGCGTTGTCCTTGAAGACGTGGAAGTTAACAAAGCTCCCTTGAGTGAGATTGTCCCTGATGTCATGACGGATGCAAAATTGCGCGATGCGGAAGCCTCAAACCTCAGCAGGTTAATCGCACAACCCGGACGAACCGATGGACGTGGTATCGTTACCGGCAGAGTCCGCGCAAAGGGTGACGGAATGGGGCGATTCCGTGGAGACGGACAGGGTGGTGGTGATGGACTCCTCGGCGGTGGTGGAAAGTCTGGCATCTCTGACCGCCTCGGCATCATCGATTTCCTCAATGAATTCGGCGGTCCCAAAAATGTCGTTTACTGTCTTGACGTGTCAGCAAGTATGCAGGCAGCCGGACTTAATAAACTGGAATTAGCCGTTAACTCCCTCAAGGATTCTGTACTTATGCTCGGCGACGAGGATACCTTGAACGTGGTAGCCTTTTCTATGCAGGCGAGCACTATGCATAAGGAAATGCTACCCGCGAATACCGCAAATATAGAACGGACCTTGAGATATTTGGACAGATTCACACCTGAACGCATTCAGTCCAATGTTGGGACTAACATCCTTGCCGCACTTGAAAGTGCGCTCACATTGGATCCATCCGTTATTGTTTTGGTGACAGACGGTCTTCCCACTACCGTTAGCGGGTATTCTATTGAAACAAGCACACAGAAGATCCTTGACGCTGTGCGTGAAGGTAACCGCAACAAAGCTGCTATCTATGTTGTTGCGCTTGAGATTGATCTGAAACGTTCCGCTGGTGCGCAGTTACTCGTCTCCCTTGCCGAGGAACACAACGGAAAAATAAAGGTTGTTGGGACTCAGCGGTTGGCTGAATTAACCGAACCGGATGGGCCAGTCGAGTAATCAAGCCTGAGATTGGAGTTAAAACATGAATCAAAAATCTGCTATAGGGATGATCCAGCAATTTCAATTGGACGGTAAGGTGAGCCTCGTTACGGGGGCGAGTCGGGGCATTGGGCTCGCAATGGCGGAAGGACTTGCCGGTGCTGGTTCTGATCTCGTTATTGTAGGCAGAAAAATAGAGACGCTGACACCCCTCGCTGAACGGATCGCTAACGAAACCGGTAGGACGATTCTCCCAATTCAAGCGGATGTCAGCAATCTTTCAGAAATTGATGCACTTGTTGCACAGACCGTAGAAACTTTCGACAGACTTGATATACTCGTCAACAATGCTGGGGTCAATGCCCGCAATCCTGCGTTGGAATTTACCGAAGCGGATTGGGATTTCGTCACAGATGTGAACCTGAAAGGCGCGTTCTTTCTCGCGAAGGCCTGTGGTAATGTTATGAAAGAGCAGAAGTCAGGCAAGGTCATCAATACTTTGTCGCTTACCTCAGCGATCGGGCTGCCGACGAGTGTCGCCTACACAGCAGCGAAGGGTGGGCTACTCCAATTAACAAAACTTCTCGCCGTAGAATGGGCGGAACACAACATTCAAGTGAACGGCATTGCACCCGGTTTCATCAGAACAGAGATGACTGCTCCCGCACGTGAGGACAATCGAAATGAATGGATCCTCAATCGGACACCCGCCTATCGGTGGGGTGAGCCTGAAGACTTGGCAGGTTTAACGATTTTCTTCGCATCTAATGCTTCTGACTTTGTTACGGGGCAGATGGTCTTTGTTGATGGTGGATTCATGGCGGGTAGCGATTGGAGGCGACGTTCCTAAGATGGAAAAAGATAACAATCCGGTAAAAGACGAGAGTCCTGCAGCATTAACACAAATCGAACAGATCCTCCACGAATTCCAGATTAAAGATGTTTCGCTCTTTGACCACAATCCTGTTTTACGGATACAGGTCTCGGATGCCCAATTTGCGCGTGCCCTCCAATTACGAGAAACCCTGGTTGAACGGATAAAACCCCTCGGATACCGATTCGTCGCGATTGATTTAGATGAAGCGTAGAGGCGTTGCGAACGAAGAAGGTTGGAATGCTCACAAAGCGCGCAACACCTACACATGGGACATTGAATCCTTCTCATAAGGCAATTTAGTTCTCTTGTATGAGGGATCTCCGAATCGCGACATATCCGTGTAGGAGCGAGCTGTGCTCGCGATCTTCCGAGCAAAATAGTTAAAAATCCCAAAACTAAATAGCTCTATCCTTCTCAACGAAAAATTTGATTTTCATCGCAGAGTGTGGTATAATTTTAAAGCAAAATCCGTAAACCGACGCTTGATAAAGTCTGGCGTTTGTGCTCAAGGACCCGAGGAAACAGGGAGGGCTGAGTAAACCAAGAGAACGGCGCAAAATGTAAGGGAAGCAATGCAGAAAACCGGACAAGATATCTCACCAACAAAGCACCTTGTCACTACATACCTCAGCGATATTAAAAGTAAGGTTGATGCCTGTATCTTTGATTTTCTCCCGACTGCTCATGAGCACCCGGATGTGCATCAGTTGTACCAGATGATGTTAGACTACCCACGCCGCGCCGCGAAAGGGTTGCGTCCTGCGCTCTGCATGCTTATGTGTGAGGCGTTCGGTGGTGATCCACAGCGCGCCGTCAATACTGCTGCCTCACTTGAACTCCTCCAGAATTGGCTCCTCATCCATGATGATATTGAAGACGGATCCGAACTCCGTAGAGGTGAACCGTGCCTTCATCAAAAGCACGGAATTCCGATGGCCATCAACGTCGGTGATGCGCTCCACTGCAAGATGTGGGAAATGTTGCACCGAAACACCGAAATTCTCGGACACGAACTCGCCTTCCGAATTTTATCTGAATTCATACAACTCAGTAACCAAGTCGTTGAGGGGCAGCACATCGAATTAAGTTGGGTCAGCGATAATCGATGGGATCTTGACGAAGATGACTACTTGACGATGTGTATACAGAAAACCGCTTGGTATACCTGCATCACGCCATGCCGTGTCGGTGCAATCATCGGCGGCGCGAGTGAGGTAGAAATAGACAGACTCGTCGAACTCGGTAAAGAACTCGGAGTCGCTTTCCAGATTCAAGACGATGTCCTGAATCTAATCGGTGATGTCGGTAGGTACGGAAAAGAGATCGCGGGTGATATTAGTGAGGGCAAACGCACCCTCGTTCTCATCCACCTTATCAATGCCTGTACCGCTGCCGAAGCACAGCATGTGATTGACATTATGGCACGTTCCCGTGATGAGAAAACGGAGGCAGAGGTCGAGAGTGTACTCCAGTTGATGCGAAAATATAAATCTATTACGTACGCACAGCAGCGGTCTCAAGCACTGTTACGCGAAGCCGCTGGAAGGTTTAAAAATAACTTTGCTCACATCCGTGATGGACGGGCAAAGCAGGTATTTTTATCTTTAATCCATTTTTTTGTTGAACGTGAATACTAAATAGTTGTCAGTTAACCGATAACTACTGAAAAGGAGCAGTTAATGAACGATATTTCCTCTGGAAAATTGCGAGGTATCATGAAACTCGCTGATACCAATGGGCGCTTTAAAATGATGGCGATTGATCAGCGTGGCTCCATGGTACAAGCACTCGCAGATGCGTTGAACAAGGACAAAACAGATGTCCAATATGAAGATGTCGCTGCACTCAAAACTTTAATCACTCGAGTCCTTTCCCCAAATGCCACCGCGGTTCTCACCGATCCGATTTACGGGCATCCCTATTCCATTACCGAAATCCCGCGGGATGTTGCTGTGCTGTTGGCGTATGAAGAATCAGGCTATGTCAGCGAAGGCGTCGGCGAAAACGAACGTCTCTCCAATCCGATTGAAAACTGGACCATCGCGAAGGCACAACGTGCTGGAGCAGATGCTATTAAGCTTCTTGCCTACTATCACCCCGATGCCTCCCCGGAAACTCTCAAGCACCAGCAAGCCTTTGTTCGCCATGTTGGCGACGAGTGTGAAAAACAAGATCTGCCGTTTCTGTTAGAATTGGTGAGTTACGCCCTCGAAGGTACGGCGAAGAGTGTTGGGTTCGCAAAGCAGAAACCTGACCTTGTTATTAGGAGTGTCAAGGAGTTCACAGATCCAAGTTACAAAGTGGACATCCTGAAATTGGAATTCCCCGCCGACCTGAAATATACCGAGGATTATCGAAACGCCAGTTTTTATGCAGGAGAATCAGCGTATAAACTCGCCGAGGTGAAGGAAATCTGCCAGAAATTAGACGAAGCTTCAACGTTACCGTGGGTGATTCTAAGTGCTGGTGTAGATATTGAGGAATTCATTGAGAACGTCAATCTTGCCGCCGGTGCGGGGGCAAGTGGTTTCCTCTGTGGGCGAGCCATCTGGAAAGACGCTGTCCAATACTATCCTGATACCGACGCAGTTCAGAAATTCCTTGACAACGAAGCGACGACGAACTTCAAGAACGCAAACGCTGCAGCGGAAAACGCGCTACCGTGGTTCGAACATCGCCAATTCGGTGGTCCCGAAAACGTTCAAGTTGCCAAGCAGTCCGCAACATGGTATCAAGACTATTAGGTTGGGTCGGATTTGCGAACCCTTAGCCTGATAGCACTGCACTGTTGATTTTCTCAAGGATCATTTGGGCAATGCGGAGAGTCGTTTCTTCAGAAACTCGCCCTCCAATTTCCGCTACCAGCACAACGATGGTCTGTTGAACGAACAAGAAATTTGCACCAGCCTGCCATACCACATTTCCAAGTCCATGTTCATCATTGGGTGGTGGTTGATAGATAGATTCATATCCGCCAAATTTCGACACGGTCTTTGTTGAGAGTCGAGGTCTACCTTCATCAGCTGCTGTGCATGCTTCGTCATGTGACTCGAAGAACCAGTAATGAATAGCAACCTGCTGCGCCGCCGTATGGTTCAACCACCATCTGTCGCGCCAACCGAATTGTGCAACAGGCGGTCTTGGGGCTGTTAGAGAATAAAGTTCTTGTGCTGAGGCATGGCGCGCCGCTACATCCTTCAGAT
>JAKZUG010000736.1:0-3800 GCA_047516705.1 Candidatus Poribacteria bacterium
CGCCCGAAGCCAACGCACCGCGGCTTTTACATCTTCGATTTGCGCCGGAAAGGTAGCGTGCTGGCTCAGGCGGTAATTAATACTCACGCCTGCATAACCGGCTTTAAGATATTCCATCGGGGTGTAATGCTCCTTGCTGCCGCCGCGCCAAGCACCCCCATGCACCCAGATAATGAGCGGTAGACTTTCCCCTTTGTCGGGGACATAGAGATCAAGTTTCTGGCGTTCATGTCCATCTGTAACATAAGCCAGATCACGATGTACTGTTATGCCTTCAGGGACTTTTGGAGCCTCAGCAGCCCCTTGACGTTGTGCCAGCATCGGAATCACAGCAAGAAAAAATAGAATTAACACCAGCGCAACTGTGATTCGCATCATTGGCTTCCTCCGTCCTGATTCGATATTCCATTTGCCTGCTGTTCAACCGGTGCAGACGATTCTGTGTCTTCGGCAATCATTACCTCCAGCTCAGATCTCAAGTTTTGGATCTGAGAGATCTTTTCCGCCATCTTATCGAACATCTGCTGTTTGGATTTGATGCCTTCGCTGATAAGGAACGCAGTCGCTTCAGAACGGCTGTTAAATTGTCCGGATTCCACGAGCTCGTCTATCCGGTTGAGGTTTTCCTCATCGACTCTGACCATAACCACATTATTCCTTCTTCCTGACCCTCTTCCGTGCCGCTGCCTCCGTCTCTCATGCTGCCTTCTTCTTTGCTGTCTCGGCTCAAATTCTGACATTGTAAATCTCCTTTTTGTCAAAACACACATAATTTAATTACATGTAATTATTATATATTGTTACGTAGGAGATTATCAAATTAAATTCTTGGACCGCGGATTATCAGTCCTATCCTCTCAGAAAAACTGCGCGTGAAATGTCCGATGCGGTTAGAAACCGCACTTACTGTCTTTTAGTTGAATCAGAAAAATTGACATCCGCCGTAATTTAGGGTATAATAGTTTTTATCAGGACGCTGACGAAAACAACATGTTGAAATAAGGAAACCTATTGAGATGGCTGTAATGAAGTGCGGCAGATGCGGTTCCGAGAAAATCATGCCCAACTTACGGATTCGGGATCGCTACGATGCCGGAGTAGGACGAGACTTAGAAGTCGAAGTACAGGGTAACCCCGATGCCTTGATTTTCAAGCAAGCTCACAGAGAGGCATTGAGAGCAACCGTCTGCGGCGAATGTGGCAACGTCGGTCTCTCTGTTGAGAATCCAGAAGCGTTATGGAAAATCTACACCGAAAAAAAGAATTCGTAGAATAGACTTCTACACCAGTTTGACAATTGATGTTTCAGCGCAGCCGAAAACTACATCCACTAATAAATATCTACATATTTTGGGAGGCGTGATGGAATCAACCGAATCGCATTTCAAACGGTTTATTTTTATCTTAATTGATGGGGCACCCTACGAAATTTTTAAAGCGTTGATTGAAAACGGTGACCTGCCAAACATCAAGAAACACGTGGTAGATCGCGGTAGTTTGAATAAAGCGGTTTCTGTCTTCCCATCAACAACGGGCCCCGCCTTTACCCCATTTTTTATGGGATTGTATCCCGGCACCGCAAATATTCCCGGCATTCGGTGGATGTCCAAATCGAACTTCCACACCCCACACCATTTCAAACGCCCCGGCATCTGCAGTTACATGGGACTTGATGGACTACATTTTGAAGCCGATTTACCCCCAGGCTCCCCGACCCTGTTTAACTTCTTTTCACCAGTCAGTAATATCTATAACCCGCTTGCCCGCGGGTGTCCTCCTGCTAAAAACCTGACGGGCTGGATTAAACCGTTCGTCTATACATACGCACATTTTTCGCATCGATGGCGATTCGTTAATCAGATTGCAGTGCGTCATCTACACAAAGCTGTTGAAGCGGGTGACAAGTTTGTGATGTGCCTCTTTCCCGCAGTTGATACTTTTTCACACCTCACAGAGATACGCTCTCCACAAGTGCTCCAGACTTACCGAGAGATAGACGCTGCGATCGGCAAACTCATCCATATCTTGCAAAAGGCGGGGACCCTCCAAGAGACACTCATCCTAATTACCAGCGACCATGGGATGACCGATACACATACACATATTGATGTTCCGCAGCATTTAGATGATGGAGGTTGGCGGTGTTTGCACTATCCAAAAATTTGGCGGCACGGAGCTGTATCTGCCAGCATGGTATCAGGAAATGGGATGACACATCTCTATTTTAAAAATAGTTCGGCTGAAAAGGGATGGGGGGAACGAACATCTTTCGAGTGCCTCCACCAAATGGGGGTCGTTGGTTCCCTGATTAAATTGGAAGGGTTGGGACTCGTTGTCGGACAGAGCGAAACTGGAGACATCATCGTCCAAAGCCGAAACGGACAGGGAAGAATCTCTTGCCACTCACTGGATACAGATTATGGAAGCCGACAAAATTTGCTGACCGCTTTTGAGTGCGCGGACGCGCTGCGCTTCTCTTACCAGTTTATTGGGACAGATCCGCTCGGATACGGGGTCCACTACAAAAATCTATCCTCGCGAGAAACACTACGTGAAACCTACCACACCCCGTATCCAGATGGAATCATCCAATTGTGGCAGATCTTCAACGGCGAGCGAACCGGCGACCTTGTCCTAAGTGCCGAGAGCGGTTACGATCTACGCGCCCGTTATGAGGTGCCGAAACATCATGCGACACACGGTGCTTTAATTGCGGAGCATCTGCACATCCCGCTTGCGACGAATTACCCAATCGCAGAACAGTACATCCGTTCTGTTGATATCTTTCCGACAGTGCTAAGCCTCTGTGGCCACAATGTCGCAGGGCATCATATTGATGGTAGGATTGTCAAGTGAGTTGAGACTGTATGCGATCGCACCCTCTTTTGTAGGAGCGAGCTTTGCTCGCGACTTCGATTTCTATTTTCGATAGCAAGGTTTCCAGGCTTATTGATTGTGCTATCCACAATCCCACGATAAACAGTTTCTTTCAAACCCACACCCATTTAAAAATTATGCACCTTTCCCCTCTTAACTCGCGACATTATATATGAACGAGTGAATGAAGATACGCTTTTCGGAGGCATCTGGTGAAAAATGACGATGTTGCGTTGATTCAACGTATCCTTGCAGGCGATGAAGCTGCTTTTGCGAGTCTGATCAGCAAATACCAGAGGCAGGTGCACGCTCATGCTTGGCGGAAGACAAGAGATTTCCATATCGCTGAAGACATTACGCAGGAGACCTTCCTGCAAATCTATCAGAGACTGGAAACCTTGGAAGATCCAACGCTGTTTCCAAAGTGGATTTATACGATTGTGGATCGACTCTGTATCGCATGGTTTCGGAAAAATAGGATACAGACCGAATCACTGGAAGAAATCCACATCTCAGAAATTGAGGCAAATGCGTATTCTCGACATGTCGCCGCAGAATATGCCAAGGTGACTACTGAAACACAACGAGATCTCGTTAAAAGGCTACTCACCAAGTTGAAGGAAAGTGACCGAACAGTCATTACGCTCCACTACTTTGAAGAAATGACATCTTCAGAGATAGGCACGTATTTAGGTGTGTCAGAAAACACGATTAAGAGTCGGCTCCACCGTGCGCGACAGCGATTAAAGAAGTACGGGTTCATGATTCAAGAAGCATTGGATATTACAATCGAAACGGAACACCGTTCCGAACACCAGTCGAAAGGAGAAATTAACATGGCAGACGAAGTGAGAAATCAATCCGAGGTTGACGCAAGGCTCGAAGAGATGCAACGTCAGATTACCGATCTACAGGAGCAAATT
>JAKZUG010000737.1:0-12426 GCA_047516705.1 Candidatus Poribacteria bacterium
CACGTCTGACTTTCCATCAGATAAAACTTCAACTTTCGGGGGAAAGGCAGATGTTGTCTATCATCAGCGCGCATTTTCATGAACACAGCACACAAGAACACCCATAACCATTGACTCAAACAAGGTTTTGAGAAATGTCAGGGAATTAGTTTTCAGTTATCAGTTATCAGTTGCCAGAGGGATAGTTGTCAGTTTCCAATTGTCAGAGTCAAGATTTGTAGGATTCAAGGATTATCAGGATTAGAGACACTGTGGGATTGACACACGACTTTTCCGTACTGACTGCTGACGACTGATCACCGAGAACCGATAACTGAAACTGTCCTTTACAAAGATCTACAAAGATCTTTTTGACTTTTTTAGCACATCTGGTATCCTATTGATTATAGTGATGCAAGGTTAAGAACACTTTCCACCAACATCTTTTATATCCGTATTATAGTAAAGCCTATAATTACCTTTACACCTGAGTTGGCGAGGTTGGGAAACCTCGCCAGCGAGTGAAGAAGTACCAAATCCTACTCTGTTCACATATTTTTGGGCTTTACTATAAACCAAAACCCTCATGAAGAGAACATATTCGCTGTGCCTCAGCGCATCACAACACAAGACATGGAATTTGCCATACCTGAATTCATCAGTTCGCCTCCACTTTTGATAATTGTAGCGATATTCGCTATATTTCTCGTAATTGGCATTATCAAGCACGCGATCCGTATTCTAATTTGGATCTCCGTCATTTTTGTGATTCTCATCTGTCTCGGTATCGCGAAACACGCGGAGCTGCTCAATTGGTTTGAGAGCCTCCTCAAATGATAAATTGAGTCTACTTTTACGGCAGCACACGATCAGAAATGCTCTCTACCCATTGCCGGTCTGCAAAGAACTTTAAGTGAACTGACACGCCGCTCTTTCTAAACACGCCAACTTACAACTTACCTTCCTGAAACATCAATCAGAACTAAACAACACCACTTTTTCCTTGACACACTTTTCTAACCTTGTTAACATGAAAAGTTAACATGAAAAATCGGGAGATCTGAAAATGGGCGACACCAAATATCGCGTAGCCATTATCGGTTGTGGCCGGATGGGGCAGAACTATGCTGAGGCATACACCACCTACCCGGACACAGAGATTGTCGCGATCGTCGATGCCAACGCACAACGGCGAGATGCCCTCGGTGCGCGCTTCGGTGTTGATGCACTCTACTCAGATGTAGAAGCCTTATTGCGCGACATCGTGCCGGACATCGCTGTTGTTGTCACGCCGACCAAGTATATGAAAGATGCTGTGATTGCATGCGCCGAAGCCGGTGTCAAAGGGATCTCTACGGAAAAACCGATCGCCGCGCGTCTCCAAGATGCCGATGCCATGGTTGATGCGTGTGCCGAACGCGGCGTAGTATTTGCCGGGGGTAACCTGCAGCGCGCAATGAACGAGGTCCAAGAAGCCGCATCTCGCCTCTATAACGGCGAATTTGGGGACATCAAGGGCGCGAGCGTTCACGGGTTCGGCGGCGAGATTTCTGGTGGTGGCTGTCAACACATATCTGTCCTAAGGTTGTTCACGAACGCTGAAGTTGAGGAAATCGTCGCGTGGGGAACACCGCCTGAAGCGTTAAGCGCAGAAACCGATGAAGGCTTAATCATCAACGGACGTTTTCGTCTCACGAATGGGTTGGAATGCAGTGTCTTCGGAACACCAACACCGTACCGCGGTGTAGATGTCTGGACAGACGAATGCCTTGTCCGTTGGGACTGGAATCCGCCAGAGATTTTCAAAGGCTATGACCAACACGGCAATCGTATCCGGCTTGAACCCAATTACAGTCCGTACCCGTGGCGTGAATTCAGTTATCTGACAGGCTCAATACGCTCCTTTTTGGCAGCAGTTGATGGTAATGGACACCCGTGGATTACTGGCGCAGATCTCCGACAAGCATTGGAGGTAGCAATCGCTGCAAAACGCTCCGCAACCCGAAACAGTGTGCCCGTTAAATTACCGTTAGAAGACAGATCCTTAGCACTCTACCCACGTCCCTACCGATGGCTCGGAGGCGACGCAACCGGCAACCCTCAAAGTATCGAAGAAGCAAAGTCGTAGGTGCACCTCGTGTGCCGTAACAGGAGAAACTAACGATGAACGAAGATCAGAAATATCTATTCGATTTGACCGGATTCCTCATCGTCGAAAACGCTTTGACACCCGAAGAAGTCGCACAATGCAACGCCGCTATCGACCATCACATCGAGGCACTCAGAGAACGCGAGAACTCGTTAGCAGGCGGCTCTCCCGCGCTTGTCGGTACCGCAAACCGGATGGACATGGGAGGCATGCTCGCATGGGAGAAACCGTGGTGTGAACCGTTTCGCGATCTCCTTGTGCATCCCAACGTCAAACCGTATCTTGAAGGGGTCTTAGGCAAAAAATACCGACTCGACCACGGTCCCGGATTAATCGCTATGGAGAAAGGGACAGAAGGTGGAACCTTACACGGCGGCGGGATTGAGCGTCCTAATTTCTCCGAAGCCTACTTCTTCAAATATGGAAGAATTTATACAGGTTTGACTGTCATTGAATACATGCTTGCTGATGAGGGACCTGGTGATGGCGGCTTAGCGATCATACCGGGAAGCCACAAAGCGAATCTCCCGTGTCCGAGCAGTATGAGGCGGTACGAGCAATATCAGAATCTGGTACTTGAAGTCAACGCCAAAGCCGGCGATGCGGTGATTTTCACCGAAACCTTGACACACGGCACGCTCCCGTGGAAAGGTGAGCATCAACGTCGTGCTTTGCTTTACAAGTTCAGCCCCGGATTTCAAGCGTACAGCGCAGGTGCTCACCAAATCACATATCCTGATTACATTGAGGACATGTCCGCCGAACAGCGAGAAGTGATGGAGGCACCCCACATCCGGCATTAAATTGCAAATGCGATCTCCGTTCACTTGTCGGAACTATAGTAGATTGGACAATTAACGAGGTACCACCACTCGGCGCGCTTACATGAAGATTAGGAATTTAATTCGGTAATGTGCGAGATTAATTGTCTGAACCGGGGTCCCCACCCGTTACTGGGAAGGGGGATTTACAGGATTCAAGGATTTACAGGATTAGAGACCTTCTGGGACTGACAATTATTTAAACTTCATCAAAGCGCGCCCACCAGCTGAGGTCTACATAAAACCCGTTGAAGGAGAAAACCGTGTCAAAACTACGCGTTGCTGTCATCGGTTGCGGCGGCAGAGGCCGCGGCCACATGAAAATCCTCTCACAATTTGACGACACCGACCTTGTCGCTGTTTGCGATCCGGTCGAAGCCGCACGAAATAACGCCGCGGAGATGTTCAACGTCCCAAACCGCTATGAGAGTATTGAGGCGTTATTGGACAACGAAACCTTAGACGCTATCTTTGTCGCTACACCCGCGCACCTCAACGGTGAGGCAGCACTCCCGTGCTTTGAACGCGGTGTCCACACGCTTTTAGAGAAACCGCCCGGCATGAGTGTCGCAGAGACAGTCGCTTTGCGCACTGCAGCAGAACGGACAGGCGCGAAAGGGATGGTCGGTTGGAACCGTCGCTTTCACCCGATCATTCTTGAAGCGAAACGCCAAGTCACGGCACGCGGTCCCGTGACACAAATCGTCGGTGAATTCCATAAAAGCATCACCCGATTGGCGCAATCCAGCAAATTTCCTGAACACCTGATGGACAATATGTTTCTGGAGACACCGATCCACGCCCTTGATGCGATCCGTGCCATCGCCGAAGCCGATGTCCAAGAAGTGCATAGCGTCGTCCAACGGACAATCTCAGATTACAAGGACGTTCACGCTGCACTCATCCTGTTTGACAACGGCTGTGTCGCCCAACACATCGCCAACTATACGACAGATGCACGCCTCGAACGCTACGAGATTCACGGTAGAAACATCTCCGCCTACCTTGAGGGTGTCTCCCACGGCACGGTTTTCTGCGACGGAACGCAACATAAACTGACCGAAGCAGGCACCGGTGGTACCGTTGAGCAAAACAGATATTTCTTAGATTGCGTCAAATCCGATACACCTGTTTCGTTCCCCGCCGCGAATCTTGACGAAGCGGTTAAGACGATGCAACTCGCTGAAGATATCCTAAGCGGACTGCGCTAAGGTAGTAGGCACACGCGGTGTGCCGTAACAATCAAAAGGAATACTACGATGCCAACCCTTGATGAACGCTTTGAAGCCTATAAAACTGACGGCTTCACAATCTTTGAGAAGGTCTTTGACGAAACTCAAATGCAAAATTGGCGGGAGAAGTACACAGAACTCTCCGCCGCCAACGACGGACAGACGTGGTTCGGAAATACCCTCGAATTGGTACCCGAACTGATGTGGCCCACCGTCTCACACCCGACAATCCTTGAGTTTATAGAAAAAGTGATGGGTCCCTTTGTGCAGTTAGATAATCTCACGCTCGCCGCGTTTCAACCCATTGAAAAAGAGAAAGCGGAAGGTAAGGTCTCCGGTTGGCACCGCGACCGATGGGCACACGTTCCCAATACCGACGCATATCACCGCCCGAACGCCATCAACGCCATCTCCTATCTGCAAGACTTGACAGACGAATTCGGTCCCCTCCGTGTTATTGTCGGTTCGCATCTGAAGCCGATTACGCTGGAAGATTCACAGCGTGGGATACCGCATCTGGACGAAACACTAATCCACATGGGAGCCGGCGATGTTGTCATCACACACAACGGGCTCATTCACTCCGGTACTCCGAATACTTCTGACAAGTTACGCTACTTCTTCAGCATCTATTATAATCTGACATGGCTGAAGCATACCGATCACCACACGGGACCACATACCCAAAAGTTGTTGGAAACAGCAAAAGCCGCCAATAACCACCAACACATGCGACTCCTCGGTGTGGATGAGCAACTGCAACCGCGATGCAACTCCGGTTTCCTCCGCTCCGATGAAGAACGCTGGGAAGAATGGGCAACCGCTGACCGCGACGCAATTAAGGTTTTTTAACAATTTGGTTTTCGCTCCGATTGACCTTACAGGTCAATCGGGTTTTTGACGAGGTCGGTACGTCACCTGAAACGATTAAGCATTTTATAGTAAAATCCACAATTAACTATACACTTGAGTTGGCGAGGTTAGGAATGCAGATCGCATTTGGGCGTGTACGCCGCAAAACCTCGCCAGCGGAGTCAAGGGAGGTCGGGGTTAGAAACCCCTCCCACAGGTTACTGAAATGTCCATTTATTTTCGGGCTTCACTATAATTTATTTAAAGGATATGGAAACACTTGCCGAAAAGTTCTGCAATGAATGGAGGAATAATTAAATGGCAAATCCAAGCGTAGTGCCACCAACACTCAACGTTGAACTGGATCACGTATTGCAACAGGAAGTCAATTTCTTCCTCAACTGGGGTTATCTCATCGTTGACAACGCCGCAACACCGGAACAGATTGAATCGTTACGAGAGGCACTCGATGAAAGCTACGAACGCAAAGACAAAAGTCAATTCATCGGTGAATTGCTCGAAGAAGACGACCGATTCGCGTTTCTGCTTGACAACCCACCCGTCTTACGACGGATGGAAGCGATATTAGGCACCTGTGTTCAACTCCATAGCGCAACAGCACGCATCAGCGAACCCGGAACGCCTGACCAGCACTGGCACCGCGACGGTCCCTGGCCCATCGCACCGAACGGAACACCTTACGGGAGTCTCCCCGCACAGATCAACTGCGGCTATTATCTTGACGAAGTCACTGACGAGAACGGTCCCACGGTTATCCAACCCGGCAGCCACAGAGTCCCCTTCCGTCCACCACCTACCCCTGTCGAACTGCCTGACGAAAAACGGGTACTCGTCTCCCCTGGGCAAGCGGTTATGTTCGACGGATGGACATGGCACCGAGGTGCCGCTAACAATTCCTCAGAACGCCGCCGCGTTTGTCTGATGTGCTATCAAAATGCCTGGATGAAATCCCGCGAACCCTTCGACGGTCCGCTCGTTACAAAACTCCGAGAAGAGGGCACATCCCAACAGAAACTCTTGCTCGGCGCAATCCCAAAATGGTAAAGTAGTAGGTACGCGCCGTCGTGCCGTAAACCAACGGAGAACTATATGAATATAGCTTACATCGTCATCGACACCCTACGCTACGATCATATCGGCGCAAACGGTAATGACTGGATAGAGACACCGAATATTGATCAGTTTGCCACCAAAGCCTGGGCTTATGACCGCGCCTTCTGCGCCAGTTTCCCAACCATCCCTTACCGGACCGATGTTATCACTGGACAATACGGCGGTCCCTTCCATCCGTGGAAACCGCTCCGCCACGAACGGCAAACCTTACCGTGGACGCTCGCACAAAACGGCTACGCAACGCAACTCATCCACGACACACCGCACCTCGTCAACGGCGGACATAACTTCGACTGGCCCTTCCACGCATGGACTTTCGTCCGCGGTGCAGAGGTTGACCGAGACTGGATTATGGATACCGACCCCTTGCCCGACAACTGGGCCCGCCAATCGTTGTTTGATTGCCTTAACGACAAGGCAGCACAATCCGGCATGCTTCGCAGCTACGCACGCGCAAATCGAAATCGTAAAAAACCGGAAGACTGGAACTGTGCAAAACTTTTCAACACTGCTGCCCAATTCCTCAAAGATAACGCTAAGCGAGATAATTTCTTTCTCTGGGTAGACTGCTTCGATCCGCACGAGCCGTGGGATTCACCGCCTGAATTCATAAAAAAATACGATACCCGTCCCGGCTATGATGGGCGCGTCGATCCGCGCAGCCTCGGCGGCATGAACAACCCAAACCTCTCTGATGAAGCGAAACAGCATATCAAGGGGTTATATTCAGCGAAGTTAACATGGATGGACCACTGCTTCGGACAATTTCTCGACGCACTCGAATCCACTGGACTCGACAAGAACACCGCTGTCATTTTAACGGGCGATCACGGCACGAACGTCGGTGATCGCGGTTCTTTCGGTAAAGGACAACCTGTGCGTGAGCAGGAAGGGCACGTCCCCCTCTTCATCCGTCTCCCCGAAGGCGACACGGGACGGAGCAACGTCATCGTCCAGCCGCAGGATTTCTTCCCGACGATCCTTAACATCTTAGGAGAGGATCGTCCTGACGGCATTCACGGACACGACATCTTAACACCCGCACGTGAAGGAAAATCCGGTGAAAGACAGCTTGCTTTGTCAGCAGGAAGCATTGAGCGGTGGCAGCAGGCATCTCAGAACGAAAATGCTATCCTCTTTACCGCTTTCGACCAAGACTGGAGCTTAGAGGTCGCAGCGAAACCTGAAAACTCAAAACTCGTCGGGCTTGGTGAGTTAGAATACGTTCAAGACCAGCATCAGGATGTCGTTGCGAAACTCCATGCCGCCGCTGTTGATGAGATTGAACGCCGCGGCACTGATCCCGCCCTGATGGTATGGCTCCGAAGCGGTGGTGAAGACGCATTCCCTGCCGAAGTCAATTACTGGGACGGCTTCCCCGGACCGGCAGGTTTCCGACCTTATTTCGGAAAACTCTATACTGGCGAGTAATTTTTTCAGTTTACTAATCATGTTCGGTGCGGTTTTGCGGCGTACTCGCCCAAATGCGATCTGCATTCCTAACCGCACTATAGGTGTCAATTTAGTTAGTACCGTAGGTTGGGTAGAACGGAACTGAGAAGGCAGATGCGGGATTCCAAAGACACATCGAACCCAACAGGTCGTCGTATATACTCAAGAACGTAGTGAAACCCAACTTCATACCCTTAGCCTCTGAGAAACCGCAAAAGCGTTGGGTTTCACTGGGTTTCTGTTTGATATGGCATGTATGGAGAGATTTGATTTTTCTATTGCTTTTCAGAGTTTTGGTGGCATCCGTTCTACCCAACCTACGATGCCACAATCCGTTTTTCTTAAATTGACACCTATGGTATTGTTAGGTTTCACTCACACTCTTTTAATGCAGCGTGTATGGAGAAAACTGTACTTTGCTATACCTTTCTACAGTTGTGATAAAATCCGTTCCACCCAACCTACGGCGAAAATCGACGGAAACCGAAAACTGAAAAGCTCTGGATGCACGCTAAATTCTGCTTGACACAAAGGAGATACCTGAATAAAATAGACACTAAACTCGACTTTCAATCTTCAAGAGATGCACATACAACCTACGATACATAAAGCATTTTCATATTGGCTATGGTTTACTGCGTTCGGTGTATTGGCATTGATACTTGCCAATGTCCCCTTGTTTAACATTCTTGCTTTTGAGTTTTGTGCTGTGTTGGCACTCGGCATCTCTTTCGCTGGTGCACATGTGACACTAACAGGGGTGCAGCGGATGAAGCGGCAACCCGATGCACTTACGGGTTCACCGGGACAAATAGTTACTCGGTGTTTCTGGAATGCGCTGATATTTAACTTGGGGCTGCTCGTGCTACCCCTCGGTATCATTCTACTGAACGCGCTTCGTATTAAAAATTGTAATTTCAGCGAAGGATTCATCTTTTTTTTTCTATTGCCCGTGATCAGTTGTGTATACGCGACAGCAGCGGGAACATTCTTCGGGTTCTGGATTAAGAGGCGATGGTTTGCATACTTGGCATATATCGGATTTCTCCTGCTTACTTATGTTCCGGTAGTTATCAATCTGATATTCCATCCGCCGGTATTTGCGTATCATGCGACATTTGGGTATTTTCCAGGACCCATTTACGACTTCGTTATTTCGATAACAAGTACACTACTGATCGCTCGCGCGGAAACATTACTTTGGGCGCTCCTGTTTCTGGGACTCGCTGTTAGTATTTGTGAAATAAGTAGAGACACAGCATTGATGCCTCAGTTGAGGTGGCGTAAACTGTTCAGTTCGCTTACAAAACGTGTATGGTTATACCTGCTAATAGTCTGCTTACTCGGTTTCCAAGTTTATGCAGGCGTGTTAGGCATCCGTCTAACTCGCGACGATATTGCCCATAAACTTGGTGGTTTTCGTGAAACTGCACATTTTGAAATTTTCTATGCCCGCGAACTTGAAACCGAGATTGAAAACATCGTTGAGGATTGTGAGTTTCAGTACGCACAATTGTCCGCCTATCTCACGCCTGAAGAAGAGGGGCTGTCTCGGAAAGTGCGCGCATATATTTATGCGTCTCCTGAACAGAAAAAGCAGTTGATTGGTGCAGGCAGCACATCTGTGGAAGACCCATTCGGACACGGGTTTCACATCCATGCCCAAGGCTTTCCGCATCCTGTCTTGAAACACGAATTGGCACATGTCTTTACTGTGCCTTGGTCGCCTCTGAAAGTGAGCCTAAAAATTGGGCTTCATGAAGGGATTGCAGTTGCCGCAGATTGGGATGAAGGTAAACTTACGGCGCATCAATGGGCAAAGGCGATGCGCCAGATGGAGATTGCACCTCCGTTGTCTGCCATCATGGGAATCGGGTTTTGGGGGCACGCAGGTTCGCGGAGTTATTTGCTGGCGGGTTCCTTTGTGCGATTTCTTGTTGATACATACGGTATAGAAAAGTTTAAAGGTGTTTTTCCGACCGGTAATTTTGTGAAACATTACGAGAAGGACCTCCAGTCGCTTGAAGCGGAGTGGGTCGATTTTTTGGAGAGTGTCCCTTTACGCGATGACGATATAAACTATACTGCGTACCGTTTAAAGCAGCGCAGTGCTTTTGAACAGGTCTGCACCCATGAGATGGCTGCGCTTCGGGATACCGCATGGCAGGCATACTACCGAAAAGATTTCGTCACCGCCGTGGAAACCTTTGGGACGATGCTATCAGATGAACCTGATAATTTAAGCACGCTGCGGGGTCTTATGTACAGTGCGTATCGGATGCAGGATTACGACAAAGCGTTATCTTTAGCAAATCGCATTGCAAGCGCGGAAGACACTCGATTCAGCCCAGAGGCGTTGCTGCTTAAAGGCGATATTTATTGGCTAAAGAATAAACATGAAAAAGCGATGGATGCCTACGCTTCTATTGAAACAGAATATGAAACATTTGAGCAACAGCGTATTAAGCGAATTGCAGCATTGTCTTATCCTGATGTAATCCAGAGCCAGCCAAATAGTGCAATGCGAGAAGATCGTTCGTTTCGAGAACTGCTCCGTGATGTACTCGTTGCGTCGAAACCTATATCAGAAAAAATGGCACTTTTATCGGTATGTATGCAAGCAGCACCGAAGAGTTGGTTACCTTACTTCTTAACAGGTGAGTTACTGCACAAAGAGAAGGCATGGCAGATAAGCAACGAATACTTTCATCAAGCGTTGAAACTTTTGATTCCGCGAGAGCACGGAAAACTAATGTTAGAAGTCGAGAGGTTAATCGGTATCAATGCTTATCAACAAAAAGATTACGAGACTGCACAAAATGCATTTCGGTCAATAGCCGAGAACACAGCACTTCCGTTGGGAAAAGTACTTTCAGCACAAGATTGGATACAACGGTGCCAATGGGCACAAAGTCGCACGCAGTGAATTCTGTAACGTCCAATCTGCGCTCTTGTGACGATCGTTGATGAAAAACCGGGTTGACCTACAGATTAACTTCATAATATAATATAAGTATGGCAGTTGAAGTTTCCTTTAGCGATGATGCAGGATGGGTATTGAACAAAGCAAAGGTATTCCTGAGTTCAAAACCGGTCCACCATAATCTGATTCTTACGCTTTTACACGCCCGAGTTGCGCGCTATAAACCCGGTCGCTACTGGGTAGCAACGGATGGAGACGCTGTCGTTGGTGTCGTCCTTCAGTCTCCCTTGAACTTTCGTGCAGTTGTCACACCGATGGAGCCGGAAGTCGTGCTACCGGTGGTGGATGCAATATCAGACGTAGGGGTAAAATTGCCTGGTGTGGTTGGAGATGCCGCAACGGCAGCACACTTTGCGGGACAGTGGGCAGAACGGCAAAAGTCGGCAGTGTTCCGTTCATGGGACAGCGACTTCATGAAGTAGATAAAGTGGAGCAACCTACCGAAGTTAAGGGATACTTTCGCAAAGCAGTTCCTGATGACCGGAAATGCCTTATTGACTGGGTTCGTTGCTTTTACACTGAGATAGGCGTGGAAGAAACCGATGCCAAAGTTATTGTTGACAGGCGGCTCCCTGCTGGGCAGATCTGGTTATGGGACAGTGCTGGACCTGTGTCAATGGCAGGTCGTACAGTACCTGTGGAAGGTGTAACGCGAGTGCAGCTTGTATATACACCTCCCAAAAATCGAAAGCGGGGGTACGCTACGGCGTGCGTTGCGAGTCTCTCAAAGCAAATTCGTGACGTAGGGCAGCGTTGTATTCTCTATACAGATTTGGGTAATCCAGTTTCCAACTCTGTCTACTGCCGAATAGGCTACCGTACTGTTACCGAAGGAATCCAATATCGATTTGAGTGAACCTGATGGTACGCATCTCTATTCTCTAAAACTTACAAGGACGCATTATGAAACTATTTGTGCCGGGAAGAATTTGCCTATTCGGAGAACACACCGATTGGGCAGGAGGACACCGTCGAAATAACGCAGAACTTGAAAAGGGTTATACGTTAATAACCAGCACGAGCCAGGGCGTGTACGCCGAGGTTAAACCGCATCCAAATCATCTGATTTTGAAGACAAGCCTCAGCGATGGCACACGTCATGGGCCTTATAGCCTGCCGATGGAGCGGGATGCACTCCTTGCCGAAGCTGAAAAGGGTGGGTTTTTTAGTTATGCTGCCGGGGTCGCATATCAAATTTTAACCAATTACCGAGTACAAGGGTTGGAAATCGACAACTATCTCACCGATTTACCCGTGAAAAAAGGGCTGTCTTCAAGCGCAGCCATCAGTGTATTGGTAGCACGTGCCTTCAACCGCACTTATGATCTCAAGATGACAACCCGTGGTGAAATGGAATATGCGTACCAAGGCGAGACTACAACACCGTCACGCTGTGGACGGATGGACCAAGGGTGTGCCTACCAACGACCTGTCCTCATGACGTTTGACGGAGACCGTATTGATGTCCAAGAGCTCAATGTACCGAAAGACCTGTACCTTGTAATTGTTGATCTTGGTGCAGGTAAAGATACACGCCTGATATTGAACCAATTAAATCACTGTTATCCATTCGCCGAGAGCGAATTAGAAAAAGACGTACAACACTACCTCGGTCCGCTAAGTGCCCAGATCACAAAAGAGGCATATCAAGCACTACGCGACGGAGACTCAGAAACAGTAGGTAAGCTGATGACACGTGCTCAGACAGAGTTCGACAAACACCTCATACCTGCTTGTCCATCCCAATTGACAGCACCGGTTCTCCACAAAGTCCTGAATTATGAACCGATTCAGCCGCATATATGGGGTGGTAAGGGTGTCGGT
>JAKZUG010000738.1:0-2817 GCA_047516705.1 Candidatus Poribacteria bacterium
GTCATGGACAGTTCACTGATGACAGGTACTGTTCTCAATGATAAATAGGAAAATTGATTCCTCGCAATATCTTCCCAAAAAAGGACCTGCTGTCTCGCCTCCTTTCGGTGTTCATTTCCAAATTATAGACAGATTAACCACAATATCGGTGTTTGACGTTCCTACCTGCACGTGATATAATTTGACTGTAGAGCATTTACGCTGTCTGTACAATATTACAACGGCTGCAGATTACCTAATCGATATAAATCAGGACTCCCTTCGATCTGAAAACGTTTTTTGAAAGATACGTTTCCTAAATATCTTGCCCACAGAGACGCTATGAACTATAAACGACGGTTACTTATTCTATCGTGTTCACAAAGGAAACACGAGACTCAAGAACTGTTGCCTGCAATTGAGAGATACAACGGTCCTTTATTTTTCGTCTTACGTCGTTTTCTTCGTAAATGTCCACGTCAAGCAAGGCAACTAGATGTGTACATCTTATCTGCTGCCTATGGACTTATTTCGGGGGATTTTCCAACCCCATGGTATGACCAAAAAATAAACGCGTCGCGGGTTGCTGAGTTACGGTCGCAAGTTTATACAACATTTGCAGATATCCAACGCGATGGCTACGCGTCGATGTGTTTTGTGCTAGGAAAAACCTATCTGAAGGTATTTGAGGGTACGCAAAATTTGGCACCAATCTATACGGAACCAATCGTCATTTACGGTCCAATGGGCAAAAAACAGACTCAACTAAAAAAATGGCTTTGGCAAAAAGAGGCACAGACTTTTGCTGAAAAGGAACCGTAATGAAAGTGGAAGTTATTAATTCTTCAACATTGAAGACAATCGAGACCTACTCTGTACCAGATTTATCCATGCTTGATTTTCAGGAATGGAAGGATGAGAGCGAAATTGTGATTCATTTGAATTGCCTCTCAGATACCGTGGCAAAACTAGATTCAAAGGATCCTGAAACCCAAACAGCTATATCATCAAATCTAAGAGAGGTTGATTTCTATCTATCCGATCCGTTAAAAAAGCGGGTGTTATCTCAACTCGCAGCGTTACAAACGGATATGGAAGAATCCCCCGAGCAACTTGCAGAGCGGGTTTCCACACCGGTGTTGAAATCAAGCACCATTTTAGCTGCTGTTGTAGCAGAAATCTTACAGAACCATCACCAGCGTTCTGACTACAAAGTGAAAATCTCTGATGGATAAACGATTACTACAACTTGATGAGTTCATTGCTGAATACCCATTCTGGGATGAATGGGAAATATTCTACACAGATGGAACACATCTAGGGGAAGGCGAATATGTGAAACTTGGGGATATCACAATTGACGCATCCAAGAAAATGGCACAAGATTATCCGATTCTACCTTTTACTTTCCAGCCTGTGCCTGATCAACAGATTGAATGCCGTCTCTCTGAGCTCCCCGAAGGAAAGCAGCAAGGGGATAGAGCGAAAAAAATCATACTCGAGCAACTCGCCAATAGTTTACTACGAACCGGCCTTCTGCGCCCACAGTTTTGCTTGATGGAAGAACAAACTACTGAAATGAGATTCCTTGAGATAATGAAACGACTTTCAAAACATGGTCACCTGATATTTGTCGTTGATACAAGTGCCTTGCGGCGAGCAGTTATCTCTTTCTTACACAAAACCCTGTCCAACGTGCCTATTTGGACAGTTGTTCCCGTGTTTGTTATGACTGAAATTCAACAACAAGCATATAATCTGAATAAAATCTGGGTAGATAGCAAAGACGGCACCAAACCGCACCTTGGCAAGTGCCATGTTTTGGGAAAGCGCCCGCAAGTTTCCTGTATCAGCCGAGAATTGAGCCATATTCGTCAGTGGAGACCTGTAGAGATTCTAACGATTCCCCCAGAACACTTAAGTCAGTTCAATGGCGACTCAAAAAATGACCGTCTAATTATTGAAAGTATGAAAAACTTCAAGCAGGTCCGTGGGCTTCATCAAGGTGTCTATCTTCTCACCGGGGATAAGGATATGGCCTCACTGGCAACCTTAGAGAACCACGAAAGCCTCTACATCAACGCACCTTCCCTACCTCCGGAGGTTAGCTCTGTTCGATATGATTCTCACAACCGTCAATTGATATTAACACCTATACACTACCTACTGTGGGATTTGGCACAGGTCTTCAGCACAATTTGTGTCAAGAACAAGCAACTTTCCCAAACATATAAACTCGTTTATTACTCGCAAGCGAGCGGGGGGTTTTTTGCTCGCGATGTGATGGAAATCCAAGGGTGATGGAAATTGGACCCGATTACTGTGAATAAATTACTGTCCGTTGCCGATGCCATTGAGACGCATCGGATTGAAAGCGAACTCTCACTGGATACATTCTACAAAATCATCAACAGTCAAGGACAAATAAAACACCTTGAACGGCGAGTACGGGACATTTTGCGAGTCTTTGAAGCATCCCGCTGGATAACTCGGAATAATCAAAGTCGGGATATATTGTATTTAACCGAAAATTATCATAAGTTTATTGACGCATGGGACTCCGGGGATTATTTGTTACCTATGAATCAAGGATTGAGGAATTATCCACCTTATGCACGTTTTCTCGACTGCCTAAAACAAGAGGAAAAAATTGAAATTCCTCAACGGCAGAACAAGGAATCCCGAAGAAACTTGGGACGTTACCTAAAAGAAAAATATGACATTACTTTTGTTGCCTTTGATACATTTCGGACGTGGGCGGTATCTGTAGGACATGCATACCGTTCACCTTTTGAAGAAATCCTCTACTGGGGCGGAGATTGGGACGCAGAGCATCCA
>JAKZUG010000739.1:0-4329 GCA_047516705.1 Candidatus Poribacteria bacterium
TTTTTCCAAAAAGATGCTAAATAAATTAGAATGACATCCTCTCCAAAAATAAGCTTATGACCAAAAATATCCTTAATATCCTCGCCATCAAGTTTTAAATTTTCATCTAAAAGTGCCATTTGAATCCTTTGCCTTCGGTCATCAGGTTCCTCCGATGTTCTGTTAATATCTATTCCCCAACCCATAACTCCCGAATTATCGCAGCCATGGCCTATAGTTTTGAAAATTGTTGTCCATGTTTCTTTGTAATCCGTTTTAATCCACACTTCAACCGTAGAAAAATCGAGTTTAGCACCAAAATCGCCGAGAGTCGTTAGGTTCACATAATCCTTGAGACCATCAAATTTAAGTGCATCTTTCAGGTGTCCGTTGACAATTTTTGGAGTTCCTACAATTGTTGCGTTGTTTTCGCCCCAAACATCTTTGACAGTGTTACCAATAATGTCCTCATGATCAAAGGTCCAGTAACTCACAAGTCCATCGGTTACGATATTCTCCGCGTCTGTAATGCCACACAACCCAACGAGAACCACAGGAAGCATCAGCACATTCATGAGTGTTTTCATGATGATTTACCTCCAGCAAATATAGGAAGGAGGGTTCTAACCAACTCATGTTATTGCAGGGATGGGTGGAACCCTCTTAAACACGTCACGCCGCAATCAATGAGAAAAGTGTACCGAATTTTCAAACAGAGATCAAGATATAGCACCTTTATAATATTAAAAACGCGTCCGTGAACCCAAAAGGTTGCCTAAAATGCAATGCGTCTGATTACGGCTATAAACATATCGCCTTTACCGTGTAAAGAAAGAAGACGCATCACAGATGTGCCTTTTAGATGGATAGTGCCAAGGATTGACAACCTTTTCAGCTTGACAGAGAAGGGCAGAAATGGTATGCTATGCGAAACCTTAGTTATTTTCGGCACCTTCATCAATCCAATCAATGAAGAGTTGGATTTGGTCTCCATCTAACGGTGGCCCGCCAGGGGGCATGCCGCCGCCATCAATGCGTTTGACCACAAGACTACCGTTGCCATCACCAGCGGCGAACACGGGACCGCCGTTTCCACCTTTTTTGAAGGTATCATACTCGCTGAGGTCTAACCCGGTAAAATGCCCAACAACATGGCATCCTGGGACAGCACATCTTTCGGCGAGGATAGGCTGAATGTCATCTTGATAAGAGGCTTTCGGTTCTTCAACGACAACTGGTTCCTCAATGACCACTGGATCTTCTGGAGGCGCAGGGATCTGCGTTTCAGGAGTTGTTGTCGTAGGTTGTAGGACATCCGTCATACCGGTAGTGTCTTCAGTGATGTCGCCTTCGTCGCCACAGCTCGCGATGAAAATAGCGGCGAGAAAGACGCTAATGACAGCGATGCAGCGCAAATTTTGGCTTGCAAGCTGCGTCAAAACCGGAATAAAACCAGCACTCGCGCGCCTGGCACGCGAACGCATAGAACATGAATTTATCACAATAAAATTCTCCCTTTCTGAGAATGTGTATTTTAGCAAGAATTTCGCTATTTTGTTGTATATAAGAATACTACGATATACAGGAGATGTCAACATGAAAATTTTGATTAACACCGATATTACATCGGAACAACAACAGCAGATCGAATCGGTTTCTGACGAACTTTCGCTTGTGAAACCACGGAATTCAGAAGAGGCATTGCGCGAAATTGCGGATACCGATATCGTGTTCGGTGGGTTCAACCGCTCGCTTTTTGAAAATGCGAAGCAGTTAAAATGGGTGCAAGTGCTTTCAGCAGGCGTTGACGGCTTGCTATTTCCCGAATTTGCTAAGAGCGATGTTATTCTGACAAGCGCGAAAGGCTTTGTTGGACCCCATTTGGCAGACCAGACATGGGCATTACTCCTCGGACTCCTGCGAGGCATCGGACGCTCGGTGCGCGAACGGACGTGGGACAATCGGATGTCTATCCGTCTGGCGACGTGGGAATTGAGCGAATGCACGCTCGGTATTGTTGGTCTCGGCGGCACCGGAATTGACGTTGCGCGCCGGGCACAAGGCTTTGATATGCGCGTTATCGCTGTCGATCCGGAAACGGTTGAAGCCCCATCATTTGTCCACGAAGTTTGGAAGATGGATCGGTTCCATGAACTCCTCGCAGCGTCAGATGTCGTTTCTATCTGTGCGCCGCTGACACCAGAGACGCACGGTATGTTTGACGACGCGGCATTTGAACAGATGAAATCGCACGCATTGCTCATCAACGTCACACGCGGTAAGATCGTAGACGGGCCGGCACTGCTTCGGGCACTGACTTCCGGAAGTATTGGTGGCGCGGGACTGGATGTTACGCCTGAAGAACCCCTGCCTGCTGACAGTCCGTTATGGGATCTGCCGAATGTAATCATTACACCACACGTCGCAGGGGGTTCACCTATCCGTTTAGATCGGTCAGTCGGTCTTTTCTGTGATAACCTCGAACGACTGCTCGTTGGTAAACCGCTTCTCAGCGCGATTGATAAGGAGAAGGGATATTAGCAGCGAATTTGCGGTGTATGCGCGGGCGTAACTCGATCAGATTAGTTCTCTGAACTTTTAATTACGCCCGACCTCACAGCCATCTTATACCATTTCTGAATAAACGTTTCTCATTAACGAAAAACTGGTTCGTAGTAGCGCAATTCTGCGGCGTACTCGACCAAATGCGACGTGCATTATTGCGCCTCTTACATGCGGAAACCTCATAGAGTTTCAAAATCTCTAAAATGCGAATTTATTTTTCAGATTTGGTATTATTTGACGGTCGCACTGGCAACGAATTACCAACCCAGCGAGGCAAAATGGGGAGTCCTTCTGGAAGCGAAACTAAACGTCGAACTTTTTGAAACACAAATGAATAATGGACAGACAGCAGAAAAACCGTGCCTACAAAAAATGGACATAGTGCGGAAACTATACCCGAATCGACTGTCGTATTCAATCTATAGTGGATCCCAGAATTAATGGGACACTTTGCACCGGCACGGTTAGGAAACCGTGCCTACCGGGGGACTGCAGAAGTGTCTATTTATTTCTAAACTTTACTATAAATCAGCGACCTTGACGAGTTGTTTCCCGATATTGCCGCCTTTTAACATGCTAATGAATGCCGCAGGCGCGCTCTCAATTCCGCCTTCTTCGATCGTTTCCCGATATTTCAGTTTGCCCTGCCGCAACCATTCTGCCATCTCAACAAGTGCCTCTGTATGCTGATCAGCGTACTCAAAGACAAGGAAGCCTTCGATTCTCACACGTTTGGTAATCATGTGCCAGAGGAAACGCGGTCCCATTTCCGGTTTTTCTAAATTATACTGAGAAATTTGTCCACATATAACGACACGTCCCTTGATTCTTAAATTGGGAAAAACGGCATCCGTGATTTCCCCACCAACATTGTCAAAATAGACATCAATACCATCAGGAAGAAGCGTCTGGAGTTCCGTGTGATAATCGGTAACACTTTTGTAATTAAAAGCAGCATCGAAACCGAGTTCATCGACGATATACTTGACCTTCTCATCGGTACCGGCGGAACCGACAACCCGGCATCCTTTAATTTTCGCAATCTGTCCGACGACAGAACCCACTGCCCCCGCGGCACCGGAGACAAACACGGTCTCGCGCGTTTGAAGTTGTCCAACTTCAAGCAAACCGAAATATGCTGTTAACCCAGGCATACCCAGAATCCCTGCCGCTGTTGAAATAGGCGCGATTGTCGGATCAATTTTCCGCAACCCATCGCCAGCAGCGACCCCATATTCCTGCCACCCAATATTCGCGTTGACAATATTACCCACCCCAAAATTAGGATGCTTTGATTCAATAACCTGAGCAATACCACCACCCACCATCACTTCATCGATTTCGACGTTGGCGGCATAAGATTTTGCTGCATTAATCCGCCCACGCATGTACGGGTCGACGGAAAGATAGATAGTTTTTACCAAGACTTGTCCGTCTTCCGGTTTCGGAATCGGGACTTCCTCCACATTGAAATCTGACGCTTTGGGGTACCCTACGGGCCGAGAGGCGAGGGTAATTTGACGATTCATAAAGACTTCTCCGAATTAATAACCTAAGTTGCTACCTAAGGAAAATAAGGCATTCAATCGTAGTATAAGATTATTATAACCCAAGTTGCTACTAACAAATTTTGGCGTTTCAACAACGTTTTCAGGCACTTTCCCCACCCCGGAGGGGTGATATTGCTTCGCAGTGAGAATAGCAAACGGCGTATTTAAGCGACTGCACCCCGGAGGGGTGCTATGTCTATAAACCGGTGGTAACTTGCGTTATTATAAGTAAATT
>JAKZUG010000740.1:0-5202 GCA_047516705.1 Candidatus Poribacteria bacterium
GATTCGCTCCCAGACAGCATCTGTTATTTGCAAGGGCAACTTCTGCGTATTATCTATACTTTCTTTTTCCATACACAGATGATATTCAAATGCTACTTCAATGTCAACTCTTTTTCAAATATAAACACAACCTAGTAAAACTTGACGCAATCAAGATGCCGGTCCAGCTGAGCCAGTCCAGTGAACGTGGGCTGCTTGAACAACGGATGCGCAGCTCGCGGATTGAGGACAGCATCAGTACCGAAGAAATTAGCCGACTGCCAGCATCATCTGCAGGTGATGCTATTAAACGGGTGACAGGTGTAAGCATTGTTGGCGGACGTTATGTATTTGTCCGAGGATTAGGAGAACGTTATAGTAACACACTTCTCAATAATGTCGAAATTCCGAGTCCTGAACCGAACAGACGGGTTGTGCCTATGGATATCTTCCCGGCAAGCCTCCTCGCGAGTCTACAAACAGTAAAGACATTTTCCCCTGACCAACCCGGCAGTTTCGCGGGTGGTTCCGTCCAAGTGTTTACCAAAGACTTTCCGGAAGATTTGACGATGTCCTTATCCATGTCAACCGGTTTTAACACGCAGACCACTGGTGAAGAAGGCTTGGTTTATCCCGGCAGAGATTTCGACTTTTTAGGGTTTGACGACGGTTCGCGTGAACTACCCAGTATCATTCGAGAGCAGGCAGCCGATGCACCTATCCGTGCGCGTGGATGTTTTACGCAGACTGGTTTTACGCCTGAAGATATTCAGAAGTTCGGTCAATCGTTTGAGAACGTCTGGTCCCCAGAACGCCAACCTATACCAGTCAATCAAGGCTATAAATTCAGTCTTGGGAATAGCAATACCGTTTTCGGTAAAGAGTTCGGCTACTTAGGTGTCATCTCTTATGGCAATAGCCATAGTTACGGCACGCAGGTCCGCAACGCCTATCGCCTCGGTTTGAACGAGACGCTTTCACCTGTAACCTCGTACAACGTTGAGCGGAGCGGTAACGAAGTAGAATGGGGTACTGTATTAAATACCAGTCTCCGTTTTTCACCGCAACACCGAGTCAGTCTACGGTCACTTTTCAGCCATACAGCTGAAGATGAAACCCGAACATGGGAAGGCTTCAATGCCGATAGAAACACAGATCTGCGGAGTACCCGTCTCCGATACGTTGAACGTCAACTTTTCTCTGGACAACTGGCAGGCACACATGATTTCGACTTTGGTGAACCGGTGCTGGAAACCCCAGAACAATCCGAAGTCTCTATGGAGTGGCGGCTCACGTATTCGCGTGCGGCGCGCGATGAACCGGACACGCGCGAGAATATCTACGAAGATAGAGGCGATGGCACATACACGTTCCGCGATGTCACACAAAGTGGCAGCCGATTCTTCTTTGACCTCGAGGACGATGAATACAATGCTCGCGCCGATTGGAAAGTTCGGGTTGGCACAGAAGGGTTCTTCAAATTTGGTGGGCTACTCCGAGATAGAGCGCGCACATTTGATGTCCGCAGATTTAGATTCTTGCCGTCTGACAAGGTAAACGCTACCGTCAATCTATCCGATCCACCCAAAATACTCTTTCAAACCCAAAACATAGCACCCCATGTTTTTGAGTTGCGAGAGTCTACCCGCTCCACCGATAACTACTTAGCAGACCACAATATCTACTCAGGTTACCTGATGCTTGATCTGCCGCTTTCCGCAAAATGGCAGGTTATGACCGGTGTTAGATTGGAATCTTCCGATCAACGGGTTACAACCTACGACCCGTTCGCTGCCTCTCGCAAGGCGATTGAAGCGAATTTGAAAACACTGGATTTGCTGCCGGGGTTAAATGTGATGTATCGTCTAACAGAACGGATGAATTTGCGCTTCGCAGCATCTCGAACGATTACGCGCCCGGATTTCCGGGAACTTGCACCGTTTGAGTTCACAGATTTCGTCGGTGGCAGAACAATTCTTGGAAATCCGGAGTTGGAACGGACGCAGATCGATAACTTCGATTTCCGCTGGGAAGCTTTCCCACAGATAGGTGGTATTTTGGCAGTGAGTGCGTTCTATAAGCGGTTCCAAAAACCGATTGAGCAGATTGTCCAACCGCAGGCAGAAATACGAATCACATACGAGAACGCCGAAGGTGCTCACAACTACGGTTTGGAGTTAGAAGCGCGCCAGAATTTAGGTGTGCTGGCAGAGGCGTTGCGCAAATTTTCGATCAACACCAACGCTGCGCTGATTTCCTCGCAAGTGGTTTTGCCCGAAGATGTCGGGATTCAGACTTCTTCAGAGCGTCCGCTACAGGGGCAATGTCCTTACATCGTGAATGTGTCCGTCGGTTTTGAAGACCCCGATTGGGGTATTTCGAGTGCGGGTTGCGTATAACATCTTCGGACGGAGGCTCTCTGAGGTGGGTAACCATGGAGCACCGGATGTGTATGAGCAACCACGCGGGCAATTGGACGTGATACCAAATCTGAAAAATAAATTCGCATTTCAGAGATTTTGAAGTTCACTATGAAGCCGAATGTAAGAGGTGCAATGAATTGCGCAACTACGAACCGGTTTTTTGTTAATGAGAAACGGTTATTCAGAAATGGTATGAGTTTCAGTCGGATAGTTGCGAACTATTTCAAATTAAGTGTTTCTGCGAAAAACCTTCTTGATCCTTATATCCATTACAAAATGGGTGAGGAAACCTATGCCGAGTATAAGATAGGTAGATCGTTCTCGTTTGGGATCAGCTACAATTTGTAGTAGGAATTAGCGGTCAGCTATCAGCGGTCGGCGGTCAGTAAGCGTCGCGATCGGGAAGTTGCTCCTACAAAAGGTCTCTGGATATTGAGAAATTGCCCTTGTGGGAGAACTGAATGAGGCTGTCTGCAAAGCAGAAAAAAATCATAACATTGTCAATTCTTTGCAACAATTTATGGGTATCCTTTAATAATAGCGAATGAAATTCACAACAGCGACCTAAATTATTATTGACGATGTGTATCGTCGAGTCGCAATTATCAGTGCCTGTCCATAAGATCGGTTAGGCATACAAAAAACAAAAAGGAGTTTAGTTAGCTAATGTTAAATATTGTGTCCACCCCTGCATCTACACGGAAGAGGGGTTTGTATCAGAATTGGCTGTTTCAGTTAATGGCAATTTTCGCGGTTGGCGTAGCGTTGGCTTTTGTCGGATGTGGTAGGGATGAAAAAGAAACCGACGAAACGGAAGAAACGCTCGCCTCGGAAGAAACTGTTATTGATATTGACGGACGCCAAGTGGTTGTCCTTGAAGGCAAATTGAATGCCGATAAAATGCTCTCAGCAGCTTATGATTATCTCCTGCGCGGTGCCGTATTTGTTGAAGGTGGCGCAACGCTAACGATTGAACCGGGTGTCAAAATCTACGGCGAGCAGGCGAGCAACGGCACCCTCATTATTGCGCAAGGCTCTAAGATTATAACAGATGGCACTGCGTCTGACCCGATCGTTATGTCGAGTGATGCCTTTGAAGGTTCCCGTGCACGGGGATAGTGAGGCGGATTGATTATCAACGGTAGTGCTCCCACGAACCAAGGTGTAACAACTTTCGGTGAAGGCGATACAGGTGCGTTCGGCGGAAACAGTCCTGCTGACAGCAGTGGTATACTCCGTTACGTCCGTATTGAGTACGCAGGTATTGAATTTAGTCCTGATAATGAGTTGAACGGTATCGCCTTCCAAGGTGTTGGATCCGGTACTATTGTAGAGCACATCCAAGTACACATGAACCAAGATGATGGCATTGAGATGTTCGGTGGCACCGTCAACATTAAATATGCCCTCGTGACTGGGGCACGCGATGACTCCTTTGACTGGACAGATGGCTGGACAGGCAAGGGTCAATTCTGGGTTGCACAACAGTACGGTGATGACGCAGATAACGGCTTTGAAGTCGATAACAGTAGTAAAGATAACGAAGCGGCACCCCGTTCTGCTGCGACTATCTACAACGTAACGCTCGTCGGTGATCCGTCTGGTCCAAAGAGCGACAACGGTATGCTAATCCGTGAAGGTGCTGCTGGCATGTATGCAAACTTCATCGTCACTGGATTCAACAAAGTCGGACTTGATATCAACAACGAAGCAACCCATGCCCAAGCAAATGACGACAATTTGGTTGTCAAGAACAGCATTTTCTTTGAAAATAAGAAAGGCAATTTCGGTGACGAAAAAGACGACGACGGATTTGATGAAGCCGCTTTTGCCTCGAAAAACGGTAACAAGGAAACTGACCCGAACTTGGTAGATCCGTTCAACAAGAGTGCACCGAACTTCATACCCGGCGCAGGTGCCAATGCGGTGTCTCCCGCACCACCACCGGCTGACGGCTTCTTTGAACCCGCTGACTTCATCGGTGGCGTGAGCCCCTCTAATAACTGGGCTACGAGGTGGACGACGAGTGCACAGCAATAGTGAACGCACTGTTTGCACATCTTACATGCTGCTCGCCGTACTGCTTGTTTACAGCAGTTCGGTTGGCTGTGAGAAACCGATTTGGAAAAACAGTCTCGACTCGCCAGACCAACTCGGTCTAGCAGTCGTTGACGCACTTAATCGCAAAGATATTGAGAAGTTGAACTCTCTACGTGTACAACGTGAAGAATTTATTGATTGGATTTGGCCCGCGTTCCCCGCAAGTCGTCCGCCGAGCAACTTTCCGAGCGATTTTGCTTGGTCAAATATGAACAAAAAATGCAACACCGGGATGAAAAAGTGGATTGCCCGTTATGGTGGTCATAATCTGAAATTCGCGGACATCCGCTTCGATCGACCATCAGAGACTTATGATGGGTTCCAACTTTTGCGTGGTACCGTTTTGACGTTACAGAACGCCGCCGGGGAAAAACGGGAATTGAAAATTCTCGGCTCAGTGGTTGTCAAAGACAATCAGTATAAGCTGCTGAGTTACGAAGATTAAAACGCCGAAATCACAGATGAAACGGCTTAATTTAAGCATTCTATAAACATCTTGCTTTTATAGGGCTTGAGGAGGATTGGCTTTTATGAGTTATGCGCTTTCCAATTACGGCAAGGGTAAGCAGAAAAGGAAACTGGAAAAGAAAAAAATGGCGATGAAGGCAACACAGGAGCAGCCTCCAGTAAACACTGTAAAAGAGACACGATCGACGCAGGTCGCCCCTATGTCAATGACCGTCGCTGATCTCCAGCGGCA
>JAKZUG010000741.1:0-4225 GCA_047516705.1 Candidatus Poribacteria bacterium
AGACTTCCCATATTTACGTTATGAGTGCAATTGGAGATAATGTTCGCCAATTCAGGACTATTTAGTTTTCGGTTCCGACCTTGGGTTTCGTTCACATATGTTAATGTTTTCGCGCAATATCGCGAGCACAGCTCGCTCCTACAGCGGAAAAACGTTCACGCATATAAAGTAAATATGTAAAACAAATGACCCTGGTATATCTCTAAAAAACTACTGGAGACACCTTGTGCTAATTGTTTTTCACTGATTTGAGAGCAGATGGGTTTTTCTTTTCTTCTGTGAATGTGTCCATCCTTATGTTATCCTATAAGTTCACCTAACCCAAGGAAACATAAGGATGGACGGACAGTATACTTTAGAACACTATGTTTTGCAACTCAAAAATACCCCGCGCACGCTCTTAGGTGTTGCGGGTGTGGTTCAGAAAATCATGAAAACACTTTATGATGTCCACTTTCCGAATGCGGAAGACCGCAGACCCGGTCCCACCCCGGATTGCCCAGACAGCGACATCCTCACCATTGGGTGGCTTCTTGAATACATCGGGGCGGATAGCGAACATTCCGGGTATCTGCGTTTGAAAGCCCAACTGCGAACGCTTTTCCCGTGCTTACCGGAGCGGTCTCGTTTCAATAGACGCAGACGCAATCTTTCGACTGCCAGTGAAGTTTTGCGTCGGGTCTTGAGAGCCTACTTTCCGAAGACAGATGTGTTTATCGTTGATTCTTTGCCGATCCCGATTTGTGACTTCAAGCGTGCGAAACTTTCAAGGTCTGATTTGAAGTGGGAAACCGATGCTTCGGGAACGCTTGCGACTTATGGACACTGGGTTCTCCACGAAAAGTCTCGGCACGTTCTTTGGGTTTCGAGGGCATCTGATCACTACGGACCGAGGCGTGCCGGTTGATTTTGCGATTGCCTCGGCAGACATAGATGACCGAGAGGTGCTACCCGTGCTTGCTCAAGGCGTTGGGTATCGGATTGTTCTCGGAGATAAAGGATACGTTTCGCAATCTCTCCAGCGGGAGTTGCTGGAAACGGAAAACACGTGTGTTAGCGACACGCCGAAGCAATCAGAAACAGCAATATCCACAGGACTTTCGGAAACTCCAAGTCCGGTTGCGCAGACGCATTGAGACGACGCTGAATCAACTGACGCAACAGTTTTCTGTGGGGCGTGTGCGTGCGCGGACGCATTGGGGACTTTCGACCCGAATGAGCAATAAGTTTGGGGCCTGTCTGCTCGGTGCCTTCCTGAATCAGTGTTTACGACGACCTTTGATGAAACTCAAAGACCTTGTCCTCGCATAAGCAGAAATCTATAAAATCTAATTAGCACAAGGCGTAACAATTGTTAATACAGTCCCGCTGACTTAAGAAGCAATAGTATGCGTGCCATCCTGTCAAGAGAAAATGACATAACTTAGCCTTAAATGGAGGATAAACCGTGAAAAAATATTTCAGATTCTTCGTCATCTTTCTTCTGTTCAGTTGTTTGACTCCGCACTTTGTATCTGCACAGGTTGTGAGGGTGCCAGATGCGAATTTGGCAGAAGCATTGCGAGATGCGTTGCACTTAGCACCAAATGCCCCTATCACCAGACAGGATATGCAAAAATTAAGAGTCCTGGATGCCAGTAATCGTCAGATAAAGAACCTCACTGGGTTGGTACACGCCAAGCAGTTAGTGGAATTATACCTTCATGAAAATCAGATTCGCGGCATAATTCCACTGGCAGGACTGACAGAATTAAGGCTGCTGACGCTTTGGATTAACCAAATCAGTGATCTGGGACCGCTGGCGGGATTGACACAGTTAGTGGCATTAGATCTCGGTGGCAATCAGATCCGAAACGTGAATCCACTCGCTGAACTGACGCAGTTAAAGGACTTAGGTCTCAGTAGTAATCAAATTAGTAACACGAGACCATTAACGGGGTTGACGCAGTTAGTGAGTTTAAATCTCTATGGTAATCAGATCCGAGACGTAAGTCCGCTTGCAAGATTAATAAATCTTGAAAAGTTATACCTTGCGAGGAATCCAATTACGGATACAGCACCACTTGCAAGTCTCACGAAACTCGTTACGGTGGATATCGCGATTCCCAAACCAACATCGGTTGTGCAGGTTGAATCACCTGAGCATCCGCCGATGTATTGGGTCAATACCAACACTGGCACCCTCCACCATCTTGTAGGCACCGAGATGGGGAACCTCGTGTCAAGTGTCCGAAGCGCAACAAGCCTCGCCGTAGATGTCGTAAATGAAAAGTTGTATTGGACAGAAAAAACCAGCAATACGACAGGCAAAATCCGCAGCGCACACCTTGATGGCACAGATGTGCAACTCGTTACGGATATAACAAGTGTCCCTCACGGCATTGCGCTTGACGCTGCAGGCGGTAAGATTTATTTGACGAACGCTTGGGGGAAAATCCAACGCTTTAATGTTGACGGGTCAAACTTCCAACCTAACCTCATCACAGGTTTGGATACGCCGGCGGGACTTGCCTTAGATGTGGCGGGTGGTAAAGTTTATTGGACAGAAGCGTCCGGACGTATTCGGCGTGCAAACCTCGACGGGTCAAACGTCCAAGATGTCGCAACGGGCTTAGGGAACCCTATAAACATTGCTATTTTCGGCGACAGGGTTTATTGGACGCAGAAGACAGGGGCGGATACCGGTGAAATCCGATTCGCAAATCTTCGCGGAAACTCAAATGTTCGGACACGTCACTCGTTTCCCCAAGATTTCCCTGTGGGGATTGCCATTGATGCTGTAGAGAACAAACTTTATTGGACGACCTCACGCGGAAGCATCGGTCGGTCGAATCTTGATGGCAGCAATTTCCAACCCAATTTTGTCACGGGTTTAATTGCCCCAGGTGCCTTTGCTCTGAGTATAGAGACAAAAGTGTCACCTGTCATGGATACTGTGGTTAGCATTTCCCCTTCACCCGTAACATCTCCTGCTATCGGTGATCAGTTGACGCTCAACCTGAACATCTCGGCTGGCGAAGCAGTGGTAGGCTATCAAGCAACTGTGCAGTTTGATGCGACTGCCCTCCGCTATATTGAAAGTAGCAACGGCGACTATCTACCGCTTGGGGCGTTTGTTGTGCCACCCGCTGTCAATGGAAATAGTGTGAAACTTGTTTCTGCTGCGCTCATAGGTGCCAGCGACGGTGATGGCACGCTGGCGACACTCACCTTTGAGGTCGTCGCAGCGAGGACATCGACCATGAGTTTGTCTGATGTGCTTCTTGCCGATAACAAAGGCGATATTTTCTCGCCACGGGTTGAGGGCGGACAGGTAGTTGAACCCACAAAATTGGCATTGGCAGAGGATATTAACAACGATGGTGTGGTGAACATCCAAGATTTAGTGTTAGTGGCTTCAAACTTCGGCAAAACAGGACAAAACGCTGCTGATGTCAACAAGGATGAAATTGTTGACATCAGAGATCTTGTCAAGGTGGCTGGTGCTTTCGGCAATGCCACAGCCGCCCCATCCTTACATCCACAACTCCTTGAAACACTCACTGCAGAAGAGGTGCGGCGGTGGCTCTTCCAAGCACGGCACTTAAACCTGACAGATGCAACGTCGCAGAGAGGCATTCGCTTCTTAGAGCAACTCTTAGCATCACTGATTCCGAAGGAGACTGCGCTCTTGCCCAACTATCCAAACCCGTTCAATCCAGAGACGTGGATACCGTATCAGTTAGCAAAGCCAGCGGATGTTACCCTCACGATCTATGCAGTGAATGGGAGGGTAATTCGGAGGTTGGTATTGGGACATCAAGCCGCTGGTGTCTATCAGAGTCGGAGTCGTGCGGCGTATTGGGACGGTCGTAATAATTTAGGCGAGAGTGTTGCAAGCGGCGTTTATTTCTATCAACTACAAACAGATGAAACTTCGCTCCTGCGCAAAATGGTTATCCTGAAATAACACTTATAGAGTTTTGCTTTCTGAGTAACTGCAATCTTGTTGTCCCAAATCCAATGGTTACACTTTGGGTTTGGGACATTCTGTTATTATCGTTTGACGCTGCTGGTAAAATATAATACTCTTAATTTAAACATGCGTTGACCTTCAACATTGAGCCAGAACTCATAATGCTGATCGCATCTGCCCTATTCCGTGCCATCGGAAATAAAATCTGCCCTATTTTGTGCAGTTACTTCTGAACACAGCACAAAGAATCTAACCAGTGTGGGACTGTCC
>JAKZUG010000742.1:0-7736 GCA_047516705.1 Candidatus Poribacteria bacterium
GCCGTTACTGTTGACATCGTCGTTTTCAGTGGCGATGCCTTGGATGTGTTATTGATTCAACGTAAGCATCCACCGTTTGAAGGACACTGGGCACTACCAGGTGGCTTTATTGAGATGGAGGAATCCGTTGAGACATCGGCACTACGTGAGTTAGAAGAGGAAACAAGGGTTACCGATGTAGCATTAACTGAAGTGGGTGCTTTCGGGTCACCGTCCCGCGACCCACGCGGTCGGGTGATTACCATCGCCTACGCTACGGTCATTGAAAAGTCTACATTAAACATTGAAGCCGGTTCTGATGCATCAGAAGTCGCATGGTTCCGAAATACTGATCTGCCAAAACTCGCGTTTGATCACAGTGAAATTATCCGAAAAGCACTGGAAAAATTAAAATGAAACACTACGGCTTAACACTGAACCTAAAAAATGATCCGTCACTTATTGAAACATATAAAGCGTATCACCGAGATGCCTGGCCTGAGGTAGTCGCTGCCCTGAAATCTGTCGGTATAACAAAGATGAACATTTATCTGCTGGGGTGCCGTCTGTTTATGGCGATGGAGACAGTTGATACATTTGATATAGAACGCGACTTTCCACGCTATCTTGAAGAAAACCCAAAGTGCAAAGCCTGGGATGAATTGATGCGAACTTTCCAGGAACCGCTGGTGGAAGCACAGCCAGACGAATGGTGGGCACGCATGGAACCCGTTTTTGAACTATAACTAAAAATGAATACATCCTCTCTAATGACCACAACTTTTCTGTCAATTGGTCACTTCTGTTATGATATCTCGCCAAATGGTTACATCCTTGGTGGCTCAGCCTCATATTCAACACTGACTGCGCGGAACCTCGGACACCACGCCCGCGCGGTTACGGCTGTTGGTGCGAATTTTGATCGGCGGAATTCGCTGTTGGATGGAATAGAAACGGTTTATCATGAATCCCGTGACACTACGATTTTTGATAACCAATACGACGAAAAGGGACATAGACAACAGTTTATCTTAGGGATTGCACAACAACTCAAAGGGAACGATGTCCCTCCTGAATGGCGTACGAGCAATATCGCCTACTTGTGTCCGATCGCAGATGAAGTTTCTGCTGAAGTCGTTCACTGTTTCAGCAAGGACACATTAATAGGTGCGACACCGCAAGGCTGGCTTCGGCAATGGGATGCCAATGGTAAAGTTGAAGCAAAGCGATGGGAAACAGCGAAAGAGATTTTGCCTTATATTGATGTGCTAATCCTCAGTGATGAAGACCTCCGGACCTATCCAGACGAATTAGAGAAATACATTGGATTAGCACCTATTGTTGTGCTAACGCGGGGTGAGCGAGGGGCGACACTTTTTCAAAACGGCACACAGTTCGGATCCGAGGCATACCCCGTTACGGAGATCGACCCGACGGGGGCTGGTGATGTTTTCGCCGCCGCTTTTTTAATCGACTATTATCAAAACCGTTCGGTAGAGGCAGCACTTAACTTTGCACACTGTGTCGCATCCTTCGCTGTGGAAGGCCCCGGTACCTCTCGTATCCCAGAGTTCACACAAGTTATGTCAAGATTACAAACATAGTTCGTGAAAATCAGAGAGCGTCGCTCCTACTGAAAAAAACACATTCGTGGGAAAAGAAATTATGGCAATTAACTACGACTTCATGGCATACTGCATTAAAACATCACCGACAAATTGGATCATCGGGATGAAAGCTGTTCAGGGAGAAGTGCCACTGGACATAGTGATACCTGACGAACAGGCACATCCAGATCCCGATAACCCCGAAATCGTCGGTGTATTGACAGCGGAGGGATTAGAACGAGAGAGTTCCGACGGATTGGAACTCTACCGATACCTTCGGCAGTTAAACCCGAAGAAAAGTGATGCATTCGGCTATAACGAGGTCGTGATTCGGAATATACACACCCGTATACGCGCCCTACGGGTTGATGAAGAACTCCAAGTGCAAATTACATACAGTGAGCGGAAAGAACCGTATCGGTCGTTTTCGTACCATATTAAATTAATCGGTACCTTTCCGAACTCAGATGCCGATCCCGCTAATCACGCGGTAGCTAAAATTGACACGCCACACATCCCCGACAAAAATACGCAGCCCCAAGAACAAATAAGTCCCGATAACCGTTCAGAGCAGCAGGTTTATAAAACGACCAATACCTTAGAGAAACTCATCGCCTTCACACAAAACCTACAACAAGAATTGAAACAGACAAAAAGAGATCTCGCGGCAACGATAGATAAGGTTGAACAAGTCGAGAACGAGTGGCAAAACTTCAGCGAAATGCAAGACCTTATTCAAGAGGTGCTTGATCGGCTCACCCGGTTAGAAACTATGGATTCGCGAATTCAGTATCTTGAGGCGGACCGACATCAACTCCAAAACCTTCAACAACTCTTGCGGAAACTCCTTGTAGCGTTGAATCAACAGACCAAGGCACTGCTTCAAGAACATGACGATCAGACTTCAATTCAGTAAATAGGCAGACTTGAAAAACGCCAGCAGATGATTTCGTCCACCACTCGGCGAAAAGGAGAATACTCTCATGATGAAATTGGGGACCATGTCTCTGAATGTGAGAAATACGACTGCCACCGCTTTCGCACAAATAGTCTACGACCTCGGTTTTGACGTTATCGAATTGCATTCAAGCGCATTTGAATCCACTGACGCGGATTACCTACGAGACCTGAAGATGGATCTCATGCGGAAAGGATTGCCGTTAGGTTATATCGGTATCAGCAATAATTTCGGCAAACCCGTTGCCGAACACCACGAGCAGATCGCGCTGATAAAGCAATGGATCGACATCGCGGCTTTTATGAGCTGCCCGATTGTCCGAGTCTTTGCCGCTTACGTTCCGGAAGATTGCGAAGATGAGGAGACTTTGTGGCCACCAATGATTGAAGCCTTCAAGGAAGTTGCTGAATACGGTTATGAATCCGGGATTCTCGTCGCGCTGCAGAACCACAACCACAATAACGTTACACGCGACGGTACCGCTGTCCTACGCGCCTTAAACGGAACAGATCACCCCTATTTCACGCATATCTTGGATACCGGGCAGTACGCAGGATCCCCGGGCGCAAGTGGACATCGCGGATCTTCACACCCGGGCTACGATTGCTACGCAAGCATTGAGCAGACTGCCCCCTACGCCGTCTACGTCCGCACTAAGTTTTATGAAATAGATAGCGGTGTTGAGGAATGGCTGGACTACCCGCGCGTTTTGGATATTCTGCGGGGTGTCGGTTATAACGGCTGCCTCTCGGTTGTGTATGAAGGAAAATCCGATCCAATTGAGTCAATGCGAAAAGCGAGAAGTTATCTGGAATCTATATTATAAACAGGCTACGGCGTAGAGGGAGCGAAAAATGAAAACGCGTGCTGCTGTTATGTATGAACATAACCAACCGGTCGTCGTTGAAGAACTGGAATTAGATGAACCGAAGGCAAATGAAGTACTCGTCCGTACTGCTGCGAGTGGTGTCTGCCACTCTGACCTATCAGTAGTCACCGGTGCTATATTCTACGATGCCGCTGTCGTACTCGGACACGAAGGTGCAGGAATTATTGAACGGGTTGGAGCGGATGTAACCGACTTTCACCCCGGTGATCATGTAATCTTGTCTTTCGTCAGCTATTGTGGTAGTTGTCGCATGTGCCAGATGGAAAAAGTCTGTCTGTGCGAAAGTTACGATGTACCGCGCGGGTTTCAATTAGATGGCACCTATCGTCTCCATAACAGTTCAGGGGATGGTATCCTCCAAATGGCACGAATTGCGACGATGTCGGAATACATGGTCGTCCCGCAACAAAACCTCGTGAAAATTGACAAGGATTACGCGTTAGAAAAAGCAGCACTCGTCGGATGCGGCGTGACAACCGGTGTTGGTGCAGTGCTCAATACCGCAAAGGTGGAACCCGGCAGTTCCGTGGCGGTTATCGGGACAGGTGGCGTCGGTTTGAACGCCATTCAAGGCGCGGTACTCGCACAAGCGGAACAGATTATCGCCGTCGATATTGCGGAGAAGAAACTCGACTTTGCCAAAAGTTTTGGGGCAACGGATGTCGTCAACGCGGCGACGTGTGACCCGGTCGAAGCGGTTCGCGAATTGACTGACGGTCTCGGCGTAGACTACGCCTTCGAGGTGATCGGAAATCCGAAAACTATTTTGCAAGCTTATAGAATGGTGCGGGCGGCTGGCACTGCTGTCATCGTCGGTATGGCACACCACGAGATGGATGTTAGCATTCCGGCGCAACATCTTGTCTCAACGGAGAGACAACTGATCGGTTCGTTCTACGGTTCGTGCCACCCACGGGTGGATATGCCAAAACTTCTCAGGCTATATACGGAAGGCAAGTTGAAGTTAGATGAACTGATTACACAGCACTATCGGCTTGAACAGATCAACGAAGCATTCGCTGATATGGAAGCGGGTGAAAATGCGCGTGGGGTTATTATTTTCAATTAAAGGAAGTCTCTTTAACCGAAAACTGAAAACCGAAAACTAACAATGAAATCCATACACACGTCGGTCCGAGAACAGTTCAGCCAGCACGCAGACTACTACGCGCAGAGCAGTGCGCACGCCAAAGGGGATACGTTAAACGTAATCCTCGACTTCGCGGAGCCAAAGGGGACAGAGCGGACGTTAGATATTGCGACAGGTACAGGCTTCACAGCGTTTGCCCTCGCGCCTAAGGTTACGCATGTAGTCGCCACAGATCTGACCCCAGAAATGGTGGCAAAAGCAGCTGAGTTGGCGGAGGAACAAGCAATAGACAACGTTACATTTTCCCTTGCCGCTGCGGAGTCCTTACCGTTTGCTACTGCTTCGTTAGATCTGGTGACGTGCCGGCTTGCGCCGCACCATTTCCAAGATGTCCCGAAATTTTTAAGCGAGGTCCATCGGGTTCTACGAACAGATGGGCTTTTTTGCCTTGTAGATTCTGTTTCGCCTGAATCAGAAAAGTTAATAGCATGGCAGAACCGCGTAGAAACACTTCGGGACGACTCGCATGTCTACGGCTATCCACCATCGCAATGGGATGCGATGATTACGGCTGCTGGGTTCTCGCTTGAAAAGACAGCACACGTCCGAAACGCACAGATGTCGTTTTTGTGGTGGGTACGTCCACAGAAAAACCCGCCAGAGGTGGTCCAGCAAATCCGTGATGCGTTCGCCCAACTCTCGTCTGAAGAGGCAAAAAAGCATTATACAGTTGAACCCGCGGGTGATGATTTCCATTTCTCCTGGCCCATGTACGCTGTTAAAGCAAGGCGAAGGTAGCGCGTTACATAACCCGAGTCTAATATAAAGTTTGTTAGATCTGCTTCGGTACGAGACCACACCGCGATGCTGAAACGCATCATATCCAAGTAGCGTTCCCTCGCCACGTTTTCTCTTCTTATCAAGAGTAAACCCCGTCCAATAATATCAACTCCCAAAATTGATCATTGTAGCAATTTTTGTGTCACGCTATTACACTTTTTGTGCTCTCACAATTGTTATGGTCTGCAAACGGATGTTATTGTAACTCTTTTAGAAAAAAGAGAAGGCATCCGCTCATCTCCATAAATCTTGTGTACGTCAGTATTTTAGACAGATTTGAATAAAAACCTCCCTCGAAATTTCAGCAATTTTGACCCCAATATTACGCATTCTTAGGACGCTGGCACGAAACTTGCTCGTATAATGTCGTGATTCAGTTTTATAGTAAATTTTCAAAATACATTAAAATATATCTGTAGACCTTTACTGATAAATGTCTCAGGACTTACGCAAACTGAGCAAATATCGGACATTTGGACACAAAAAAGCGGTATTTTCCATATTTTTAACCCCCTAAATCCCCCTTATCAGGGGGACTTTAAGAAGCAGTGCATAAGTCCTATGTCTATCTTAAGAAGTTCAGACAGTATCATCCTTCAGGAGAAAATAATGTTTCATAAAAATACATCACAAAAAAGAATTGCTGCTGGCACCGCAGTAATTACACTTAACAATGTCTGGAAAATGATAAAATTCATCTCAATCCCTTGCATGGTGCTTGCACTGCTTACCGGTTGTAGAACAGCCACCAGTGAATCGAACATGGTTCTTATTCCTGCAGGCGAGTTTGAGATGGGAAACAATGGACCTGTTGAACATTATGGTCCTCAGGAAGACGAATCCCCGGTACATACCGTCTATGTAGATGCTTTCTATATGGACAAATACGAAGTAACAAATGCTGACTTTAAAAAGTTCCTTGATGCTAATCCAGAGTGGCAAAAAGGAAATGTGGAATTCCAAAGTAGTGAGTCTTATTTACCCGATTGGGAAGGAAACAACTATCCGACCCGGAAAGACAATCATCCCGTTCGTGTGAATTGGTATGCAGCGATGGCTTACGCATCATGGGCAGGAAAACGTTTGCCGACAGAAGCAGAATGGGAGAAGGCTGCACGTGGTGGTTTGAAAAATCAAGACTACCCGTGGGGCAATTCCATTAATCCGAGTATGGCAAATTACGAGGTGAACCCTTCCACAGTGTCTGTAGGGTCGTATGCGCCAAACAAGTATGGCTTGTATGATATGGCGGGTAACATAGAGGAGTGGTGCCTTGATGAATATCAAGCCGATTTTTATAAGAACTCACCCGATCAGAATCCGATCGCTGGTGCGGATAGCATTATGGATATCGTAAAAAACTATAAAAATGTAAAAAATCCTCGTGTGTTGCGTGGTGGTGATTACGTCTTCGGTGCTGATAGTATCAGAGTTTCCAAGCGTTGGAGGCTGGCTCCAGAAGATAACAAATACATCACCGGTTTTCGTTGTGTGAAATCGGCAAAGCCTTAACTCAGGACTTTCTAATTCTCATGTTCTCCCCTTAAAACTTAGAACAAAGCATTCTGAGGTAGGGTAGAGGCAAATTTCGCTTTTCAGCTTGGCACCTTCTGAAGATGCTGACACGGTCGATTCAGAAGTGTGCCAACAGATGTTTCATGCTGCTAATTTTCTCTCACGATTGAAATTAGAAAGTTTGTGTCAGACGCACCATCGACAAACGTCCGATTTCGGGGGATCCGATAAATTGCTGATGTCTACGGTCCAAGAGATTTTTCACTGTCAGTGAAAGACGAAGTCTGGGACCGACAGGTATTTCATAACCAGCGTTTAAATCAAATGTATAATACGATTCAATATCACCGATGTAAACCCCTGATCTCACAGGGAAGCCCGCCACAAAACGCGTCCGAAGTCCGACCCCTAACCCGAGATCGGCGTTAAGGTATTGAACGCTTGCACCAAACTTATTCTTAGGCGCGTTGAGCGCAATATCGCCGAGTCCATCAACGTCTTCAAAAAGGTCTTTACTGACCGCGCTTACCGGGCCTGGGAAAAGTTCCCTTGGCTCCTTGCTTACAGGAAACTTTCAATCTCCGAAGACGTTGGCAGTGAAGGAATCACACCGACTTTCTGGGTTGCCAATGCCCCCGCAGCGTTTGCATATCGCATGATCGCATCAAGCCGGACTTTTTCAAGCGATGTAAGGTCGGTATGCGGCATCAGTTGGGTGAGCATCGCAGCAACGAATGCATCTCCTGCGCCAAGCGTATCCACCACGTCAACTACAAAACCGTCAACAAAACCTTCAGTGGTCCCGGTTGTGTAATAACAGCCGCGCTCGCCTAAAGTTACAACGAGCAACTCCACACC
>JAKZUG010000743.1:0-3777 GCA_047516705.1 Candidatus Poribacteria bacterium
AGACAGCATCGCGTCCTACTTCTTGAACGCGCAACGATGCCGCAATTCAAAATCGGCGAATCGCTGATTCCCGCTACATACTGGACCTTCAAACGGCTCGGTATGCTCGAAAAACTGCGGACAAGTCACTTCCCACAGAAGTACAGCGTGCAGTTCTATTCACGCACCGGCAAAGGCTCTATGCCGTTCTATTTCTTTCAAACCAATCCACATGAGAGTGCTGTCACATGGCAGGTCCTACGGAGTGAGTTCGACCAGATGCTCTTGGACAATGCCAAAGAGAAAGGCGTTGAAGTCCGCCGCGGGATAGGCGTGAGAGAAGTCCTTTTTGAAGGTGATACAGCAACCGGTGTCGTGACTCAGAGTGAAAATGGCACTCGCGAAACCCTCCACGCAACCGTCATCGTTGATTCTACTGGGCAGCGGTCGCTCATCGGGAAGCAGCTGCACCTGAACACGATAGAACCAAATCTGAAAATGGCATCGCTCTTTACGCACTATGAAGGCGCGCATAGAGATGAAGGTATCGACGAAGGCGCGACACTCATTCTACACACGGAAGAGAAAGACTCTTGGTTCTGGTCGATCCCACTTCCTTATAACCGCACGAGCATCGGGGTTGTAGGTGAGTTGGATTACCTGCTTCAAAATCGAAGAGATACCGATGGAAAACTTGACACTCAGAAAATCTTCACTGAAGAACTCGCAAAATGCGTACCACTGAAGCAACGGCTCGAAGGTGCGAAACAGCTTTTCCCGATCCAAACCACGAAAGATTTTTCCTATCGCGCCAGTCGTATCGCAGGTAATAACTGGGTGTTGGTAGGCGACGCATTCGGATTCTTGGATCCCGTCTACTCGACCGGGCTGTTTTTGGCACTCAAATCTGGGGAGATGGCAGCGGATGCGATCATCGAAGCCTTCCAACAAAACGACTTCTCTGAAGCACAACTTGGGAGTTTCGGACCGGCGTTTGTAAACGGAATGGAGGCATTTCGGAAACTTGTTTACGCTTTTTACACAAAAGAATTCAGCTTTGCGCGGTTTCTATCAGAATACCCGGAGCATCAGGGGGGCATCGTTGATATTTTGAGCGGAGATGTGTTTAGGAAAGACGTAACACACATTTTCCCAGCGATGGCAGAAATGTGTCCACTGCCACCTGAGATCTCGCTCGGTTAATACGGAGCGGGAGGGAAACCTTGTAAGCCCGAAACAGTTCATAAAAATAGGAGAACTCCATGAAATCAATCACGTCCTATCTATCCATTATTTGTCTTATCTTTGCCCTGAGCATCGGGTTCGGATGCGATAACGCACAAAAACGCGTCCACATCAGTATCGGGACAGCCCCTACGGGTGGTGCATTTTTCGTCGTCGGTAGTGCAATCGCTGCTGTAGTTGGTGATAAAACTTCGGAAACCGGTTGGGAAGTGACCGCTGAAAGCACGAAAGGCACGCAGGAAAACATCCGTCGACTCGTGAATAGCGAGCTTGAGTTCGCGCTTGCGAACGCCGCGATCTCCTACTTTGCTGTCCGTGGCGAAGGTGCGTGGAAAACGGAACACGCCATCCGTACCGTCATGACACTTGCTCCGAATGTAGGCCTGTTTATTACACCGGAGTCTTCAAGTATCCGTAAACTCCAAGATTTTGCGGGAAAACGCGTTGCCGTTGGACCGGCGGGCGCAGGCTTTGAGTATTTCCTTAAACCGATACTGGCTGCGCATGGTATCGCCTACGAAGATTTCACACCGCTTAACAGCACTTACACCGGTGCGGTGGATCTGTTAGCGGATGGCTCCGCTGCTGCTGCATTCATGGGTGGTGCGATCCCAACACCAGCGGTCATGCAAGCCAGCACGTCTCGGGACATTTTTTTCATTCCCTTCGATGAAGCAGCGAAACAGTCTCTTTTTAAAGAGTATCCGTTCTTTAACGCGATAACCATCCCTGCGAATACCTATAAAGGTCAGACGGAGCCATTCGCAAGTATGAACGTGGGTTCGATGCACCTGATTACCGCCGAGACAGTAGATGAAAATATCGTTTACGAATTCACGAAGACCTTATATACACATCGAGCGGAAGTGGTCAAACGCCATCCGGCAGGCAAAGCTATCAATCCGAAAAATGTTGTCAAAAACACAGGCACGTCTTTCCATCCGGGTGCGATCCGTTTCTACCGCGAAATCGGTATCTGGCAAGAATAACGCTACAGACACATAAAACACTTGTTCCCACCTCGCTAGCGAGACTACTGCTTTGTCACTCTGAAATTGTAGGCAAATATCCCATTTCTGCAGGCGCGGTTGCAAACCGCGCCTACAAGATGAAGGTGGACATAACACCACTTATAGTAAAGCCCGAAAATACGTGGACACTTTAGAATACACAAAACACCATCCTCGCTGCCGGGGTTTTGCGGCGTCCGCGCCCAAATGCGATCTGCATTCTCAACCCCGCCAAACTCTATAATTAATTGTGGGCTTTGCTATAACATAAGTTAAAAAATGTGCTTGACTTTAACAGGGCTTTCTGGTAGAATTGCAGAAATGCTTCTTAGTAAGGAGAACCGGAAATGGAACTAACTTTTGAAAAAGATGACCTCTTGCATGCTCTGCAAATATTACAAGGTGTCGCGAGTGGGCGCAATACCTTACCGATTCTTTCAAACGTCCTTATCCAAGCCGCAGATGGCAAGATTGAATGTGTCGCTACAGATCTTGAAGTCGGGATTAAAATTAAGGTGGAAGGTGTCATTCAAGAAGACGGCGCGATCACCGTCTCCGCTAAAAAATTGGCGGACATCGTCAAAGAACTCCCCGAAGATAAGACGATACACCTCGTAACCACGGCAAACAACCGTGTTGAAATTACTTGCGGCAACGGCGTGTATAAGATTATTGGACTCCCGGGCGAAGAATTCCCGCAATTGCCTGCTGTTGATGGACATTCACTGACGATCGATGGTGAAACCTTGCGCGCTGTCATCCGTAGAACCGAATTCGCTGCAGCGACAGAGGATGTCCGATACTACCTAAACGGACTCTATTTTAACTTCCTTGAAGATAAAACCGAAGTCGTCGCCACTGATGCGATATGGCTTGCACTCGCCCATTGTGAACCGTTTAAAGCACCAGAGAACGTAGAAGGTATCATCGTTCCGCTGAAAGCCGTTAAAGAGATTAAACGCACTTTCGCTGAATCTGATAAAGTGCAGGTCTCAATCCTTGAAAATCAGATTCTACTCACTGATGACAAAGCCACCTTAACCACACGGCTTGTCGAGGGTGATTACCCCAAATATCAGGCACTCATTCCTGAATCCATGACAGGTAGAGCGGTCGTTTCCAAAGAACAGCTCCTACAAGCGAGCCGACGCGTGGCACTGCTATCAAATCCAAAAAGCTATGCGATCTCTTTGGAAATCAATACCGAGCAGATCCATATTTCAACGAGCACCCCGGAATTAGGTGAGGCACACGAGACGATCTCTGTCGAGTCCTGCAATGGACGTGAACGGATTGGGCTTGATGCACGCTTGCTGATAGAAGCGTTGGCACACATCGAAACAGAATCCGTCGCTATTGAATTTACAAGTGCCGTGACCACTATAGCCTTTAAACCGGTTGGCGAGGAAGGACATCTTTGTCTTATACACCCGATGCGCTTGGGATCTTAAAGGAAACTGTGCTGGTGGGAAACTCTCAAATGTTCCATTGCCGCTGTAGCGATCCGGTTTTCAGTCATATCAACATCTGACAGGAACAGCTT
>JAKZUG010000744.1:0-5650 GCA_047516705.1 Candidatus Poribacteria bacterium
GTGATTGCCTTGGCGTTTTTCAAGGTAGCCATAGGCAAACAGAATCACAACAAAACTCACCGAAAAGAGAAGCCCCATGTAGAAAAGGGCGTAACCGTCGATAATGAGAAGTTGTGTTACCTTCAATGGCAGTGACAGCCCGGAGGATACCATTGGGAGTGTTGCAAAAGCCAAAGCGACCCCTATCAGCGTTAATGCGGCGATTACCTTGTGATTTCGGTAGAAGGCAGTCACTAATAGAACCACAACTGAAGCAACGGATAAAAAGATGAGGGGGGTTAACGCAAGGAGATCCGTAGTCGTCACGAATTACCTCTTTCAGCTTGGAAATGTAAATTCACATAGCGCCCGATTCAGGTGCGCATGATTGTAAGTCTTGCATTGAGTCTCGAAAAATCGGGATGTGAGTCTCTCGTGCAACAAAATCCTCCTCAACGAGGGACCTGACGAGGTAGGAATCTCGATAAACCCTATTGACTCACGAAGTGTTTTTCGAATTTCATACCGTGCATCTCACGGTTTGGTAGTAACGCGCCTCTTTGAGATGTATGTTTCTGTAGTTCTTCAAGGGCGGGTTTAGTTGTGTTGAGTACCGGCTGGGGATAGAGCCCCAACCAAACGATTGCAACGATTGAAGCCAACATCATCGCCATATCACGGGCAGAAAGATCCGGCAGTTTCCAATCTTCCTGATTGGGTCCGTGGAAAGCACGCTGCATTATCCACAGTGAGTATACCGTAGCAAAGACAAGACCAACCGCCGCCAGAGCGGTCATTGTGATGTTGACTTGGTAAGCCCCCATCAGCACCAAAAACTCACCGACAAAGTTACCTAATCCGGGCAATCCAAGTGACGCCATGGCAAAAACCATCCCCACCGCACTCATACGCGGGACTGCCGCCCAAAGCCCGCCCATGCGATTCAAGTCACGGGTATGAATTCGCTCGTAAAGCGCTCCCACGAGAATAAACAGTGCACCGGTACTGATGCCGTGACAAATCATCTGTATCACGACACCTTGTAATGCTAATTCATTCCAAGCGAAGACGCCCAAAAGTACAAAACCCATGTGGCTAACACTCGTATACGCGACAAGTCGCTTCAGATCAGTTTGTGCGAAGGCGAGTATGGCGCCATACAAAATGCCAATCACTGCCAATAACATCGCTATGGGAGTAAAGTCACGGGCAGCTTCGGGAAACAACGGCACCACGAAGCGCAGCAGTCCATAGGCACCGGTCTTTAACAAAAGCCCCGCGAGAATAACGCTGCCGGCAGTGGGCGCTTCGGTATGCGCATCAGGCAACCAGCTATGTACCGGAAAGGCTGGCAGTTTCACAACGAAGGCAATAAGGAAACCCAACATCAACCACTTCGCCGTAGGCGCTGATATCGAGTTGTTAAGCAACTGTGTATAATCAAACGTATAATCGCCACTGTTATTCCCGTGGATGAAATACAACCCCAAAATCGCCAACAGCATTAGCAAGCCGCTCGCCTGCGTAAAGATAAAGAACTTGACCGCCGCGTAAATACGATTCTCGTGTCCCCAAATACCAATTAAGAAATACATCGGTATCAACATCATTTCCCAGAAGAAATAGAAGAGGAAAAGATCCAGCGCGAGGAACACGCCCATAATCCCCGATACAATCCACATTAGGTTAAAGTGGAAAAAGCCAACTCGCTCCTTAATCTCGGTCCACGAGGCACCCACACTCAGAATCCCCAAGAAAACAGTGAGCGCGATCATCACGAGGCTCAGACCGTCCATACCCAGATGGAAGTGGATTGAGCCTTTGTGAAAGGGAATCCATGGTACATCTAATTCAACCAACCACTCAAAATCTCCGGATAACGCAACCTGTTTAGAATGCTCTGCCCATAGACCCAATACTAACACCAAGTCAATCGCTAGAGCAATCAGGCAAATCCAGCGCGGTAATGAGGAATTTTGGCGATTCGAAATCCACGCTAGAACGCCCCCGATAAGTGGGATGACAATGAGCCACGTTAATATCATAAGTAATCACCAATTACGGACAGATCACATTGGTTCAATTCGGGAAACACGGAATAACAGACATGGTGGGGATTAGGCTCTCCTGACATTTCAACGGAGCCAGATGAGAGTGCAGACAAAGTTGAGACTTTCAAAATAACGGACGGCTATAACTTCTCGAACCGAGTGAATATCCGACGCCCCCTCTTTATCTGTTGATGAACTATTTATCTCCCCGATGGCGATCTCCCTTGAATTTGCGCGATGATACGTAGCCCCTTTTCCCGAATCTGCCCCTTGTCCATGATTTTCATCCTTTTTTCAAAATCGACTTTAGGGGCGTCACGAATAATCTCCTCAACCAGTCGCATCTCAGTTACTGTCCCTAGAAAGCCCACGATATCAAGCGCTGCACTGCGCACATCATAATCGTACCATCGAAAGTACACTGGTTTGGGTTCATACGACAATTTGTGTGGCTTCGCGAAGTGTTTGACAGTGTTGGCGATAAAGGAGAGCACCTGCGACCGCTTGGCACGTAGCGCTTCCGGGGACTGTGCAACCATTAGTGATAAGATATCATACGCACCAACTACAGTTAGCATTATGTCAAACTCATTATGATAGAAATATTCTGGATGGCCTTCTTTGCCGGTGTTCTTTCCCCGTAGTATACGACCTTCAGGTCCCGGTTTGGCTTCAGACAGCAAGTCCAGATTCCGCTCCGCATTAACGGTTGCCAGATAAAGCTCCCGAAAATCTCCAGTAAGTCCAAGGCCGAGCAATACAGCTTCGTAGATACGCGGGTCGAATGTAGATTCGGCAAGAGTAGAGAGAAATATTAAATATTCTGCACCGCCCTCGCTCTCGGGCTGGCTGAATATTTCATCTGCATCAGCGCTAATTGGTTCGCCAGCTTCTTCTCTCGCGACATCCTGTAAGTAGAGGGCAATCACCCTATCCCTTATTTCCGGATTGCTATAATAGAGAAAGTACTTACCGGCATAGCGCATGCCCTCGGGGACTCTACCGCTAACCCTCCATATCACATCGTCTTTCTCCCGAAATATGTCGCCGGCAATCGCTTCGTCCCATTTCCGAAGCAGGGGTGCTAACTCCTCTGGGGATAGGACGTGGGTGGGCGGCGTCCAAGGTATTGTAGGAACAGGGGCTGCCGCTTGAGCGATGTTAGCAGCCAATAGGCAAAGCAGAATACATCGCAGAACAATCATAGTCATCGTGAATTCTTCTCAGACTCTGTTAAATTCAAGTCTGCTATATGATGATTAATGTCATACTGTGTGGTTTAAGGGGTTCAATTCACTATCCAAAAACGCTCTGCTAAACGGTTGATGTCGTACCCGGCGGTTTTTAGTGCCTCAAAAATTCGGGCTCGATCCGATGCGTTGACCCGTCGATTCTCTCGCGGAGTCACCGGGTAATCCTCGGCAAAAAATTTGTCGCGCGACTTCAGCATTCCCGCATAGATCCAATCCATTGCAAAGTGCGCTAAGACCGTCGCTGCGTTCAATTGTACCTGACTCATATTCGGGTCAGAGAGAGAGGTAGGGTGCGATATAATAGCGAGGAGAGGCTTAATCGCTCGCCTGTCGAAATTTGTTTCCAAACTTTGAATAAAATAATTTGCATTGCTCCCACCTTCTTTTACATCTTCTTTCAACATCTGGATGAGGAGAGGGACTGCCTTGCCACCGGCATATCCTAACCCATTAATTACGGCCGTTTCAATCCTTTTGTCCTCCGACAGTACGACTCTCAATGCGGGCACTGCAGTTTCTCCTGCCAGACGGCCTAAACTTACCGCTGATATCCATCTCACCCTATAAGATGGGGCGTTCTGCAAGCGATTGGAGATCGCCTCTATCGCTTCGGGGTTTCTTGAGAGACCCAGTAAGTTGATTGCCCGCATCCTTACTTCAACTGAGTTGTCGTTTAGAGTTGTTTTCAATAAATTCACCGTGCCAGAAGAGAGACAAGCGTTATCAACCACATGCAAAACTCCCGAGGCTTTTTTTAACATCTCATTATTACGTAAGTCGCGAACAGCTTCTCTCACATCAACCGTCATCTTCTCTCGTCCTAAAGCCCCAGGAGGTGGGTCTTGAGTAATCACATCCACCTGCTTCTCTTTTACTGGCGTTCGTGCGACACTGATGTTAGGTGCTACCGAGCAACAGATGTAACTCAAAAACAGACCCAAATAGAAGGATGAAATTCGTTTCACTTTCATAATGAAGAACAAGGGGAACATCAACGACCAAATGTGCAGTTTATTTTTTTGCCTCTCATTTTACTGTTGACTCTTCTGAACTAACGACGGCTGCCCAGCAGCGCTCACAACGTTTGTCGGAAATTCACCAATGGCAATCGGTGATGAACTGTAAGCCCCGGTCTGTAAATCCACGCGCACAATATTGAAGACAGAAGAGTGGAACGATGTGAAAACAATTTGATTGGCATCGCTCCAGAACCCCAAGTCAAAATCTTTCAATTCACGAAGGATTTTCCCTGTCGTCCGGTCTCTTACTCTGAAGATTTTTCGCCAGTTTTCACCCTCTTTCTCTCCGTCAACGATGCAGAGGGGGCCATTGAGACGCCTCCATGAGGGATTTAAGCCTTGCCCCGAAGCAAACAGGTCTGGTGCCGGTATAGAAGCTACCTCTTCACCGGTCTCCAGATTGTATTTTTCAACCCTTGTAGACCGGATTTTGGTGGCGAACCGCCCGTCGTCAGAGAAGATCAAATTCTGCTGGTTTCGGGTCGCGTAGAACCCCGGGAGATGGCGCAGAATTGCACCGGTATCCGCATCGACCGCCACGTCGCCCCCCTGATACTTCGGATGGGCATAACCCGCGAAAATCGTTTTGCCATCGGGAAAAACTTTCAGGCCGTAGACAGCAGTAATATCCAACCATCTACCTTTAGGCGGCCCCATCTCGAGATGAAACTTCCGCTTAACCTGCATCGTACTGACATCGACAATGACAATCGGAAAATAGTCCGTCTGGAAATCCGTTTTTGTACTGCCAATATAATACCCTCTTTCACTGCTAATATAAAGCGTTCGACCGTCGCGACTAATATCCAAGCCGGTTGGATTTCCCAGTTCAGGCAGGGGCTCAGAAACCGCAACGACTTGTCCTCGATTGACGTCTATCGTGTAGATACGTTTATCATCACACGCGACATAAAAATGGGTATTGCCTGAGTCTGTCTTCGGTGTTGCCGCACCGACAGGCGCTGCGAAGACAGCGACAATGAAGAATAAGGAGAACATCAGCGACCACAGTTTCCTTTTGTGTTTGACTCTCATTTTAAAACTCCTTTACTTTATAAGGTTTAAGGTCTGCTATATCATAACTGAAGCGGTGGTTATGGATAACTAGGCGGTTATTCTACCCCTTTTCACCGCTTGTGTCCATTGACTTTGTGTAAGTCCTATAAAATTGTATGTGCTGTCTTACCATGGTGGGTTGTTAATATGGGCTCTTATCCTGTCTGCATAAGCACATCCAGCCGCATTGATAAATATATCTCCTTCAGTGCTATCAGGGGTCTGATCCTCACAATGTTTTCTTCCGCCGTTCCCGTTCGGGGAAAAGATAGGGCGACCGGTATTATACCTT
>JAKZUG010000745.1:0-2680 GCA_047516705.1 Candidatus Poribacteria bacterium
GCATGGGAACGCTCAACATTTTGGAGTGTATTCGCGAATTCAATCCGAACATTCATCGTCTCGTCTACGCTTGTACCGAAGCGATTTATTGGGAACTCACTGAAAAAGGTAGACTGTTCGATAAACTGATCACCGAGGACATGGTTGCTAAGTACCATCACATGCCCTATTTCCTTACCAAATGGATCGGTGAGGAATTGTGCATGTCCTATCACCACCAATACGGGGTGCCTTCCACAGTTTTCCGATTCACAACAGTCATTGAGCCGAGCGAATACCTCAATGAAGATGGCTTGCCTAAACAGTTCGTCTTTAGTAATATTTACAACCGATACAAGAATTATAAGGGAGACAATCCGGCTGAATTAGAGACAGCGGAGACTGTCAAACGCCTCTGGGACGGGCAAGAGAAATTCATTCTTAAACGCAACCCTGAGGGACGACCCTACAAAGAGCATTTCACCGATGTTCGGGATATTGTGCAAGGGTTGGTTTTAGGGATTGAGAAAGATGCCGCTGTCGGTGAAGAATTCACGCTCGGCGGGAACGGTGTTTTCAAACACGAAGAGGTTATGCCATACCTATCTGAACGCTATCAGATGGATTTCGTTGATGTCAAACTCCCACAATCTCTCTATTTTGAATTTGATTTAAGCAAAATCAAAACGCTGTTGGACTATGAACCACAGCACGACTTAGCGAGTATCCTCAATGCCGCTGAAGCGATGCGCCGGGGTGAAGATGTCGGTATTATTCCGACAGGCGTTCGATGGAGTTAATATCAAATCTCCTTCGCTTTCTCTTGACAATGCCGCCAAAAATAGATTAGACTTTTAAGAAACACATTTGCTACCAAATTGTGCCCTTGGAGGTTATCTACTGTGAAAAAATCCTTTGGAATTACCGCTTGTTATTCACTCGCCTTGCTCACTTTCGCTCTTTTGACACTCAACTGCGCCAAAGTTACGATCACACCAACACGCCAAGTTTCATCAAGCACAAAGCACCTTGACCGGCATATTAACGCCGTGCTTAAGAGTGAAGGGATTCAACCCTCAAAAGAGTCAGAAGATACAGAATTTTTGAGACGTGTTCATCTTGATCTGACAGGTAAAATTCCCATGCCTGAAGAAGTCTTAGATTTTCTCAAGGACGGTTCTTCCAACAAACGCAAAAAAAAGATTGATCAATTGTTAGGAAGCGAGCCATATATTGACTATTGGAGTGGATTGTGGGTGAACTGGTTAATCGGCAGGCGCGGTGATAATGATGATCGGCGTGTCGGATTAACAACTTGGGTACGCGGAGCATTGACGAAAAATATACCCTACAATCAGTTCGTTCAAGAACTCATCGCGGCTGATGGCGAGTTAAAAGACAACGGTGCTGGAAACTATATCATGCGCTATGAGCGATCCCCAGCCGTGCTAACTTCGCATAGTTCCCGACTCTTTTTAGGGCTCCCTATGCAGTGTGCCGAATGCCACGATCATAAGACCGAAGCTTGGAGTCAAGAGGATTACTACGGCATCGCCGCTTTTTTCGAGGGTATTGATAGTCAGCAGAAGGGATACATCCAGACAATGGATATGGCGGGTAATGAGAAGCGGATGGAGAATTATCTGATTACCAACAAACCCAGAAAATCTATGTGGGTGGAAAGAATGGACGCAGAAGTCTCCCCACGCTTCTTAGGTGGCACAGAATACAAAGGTTCACTCATTAAAAGGCGCGAGGCGCTCGCACAATGGATGACCGATAAATCAAACCCCTATTTTAGCCGAGCCATCGTAAATCGAGTTTGGAAACACTTCATGGGACGCGCCTTTGTTGAACCCATTGACGGATTCGGCGAAGAAAATCTACCGACCAACCCAGAACTGTTGGACTGGCTCGCCGAGGATCTCGTCATTTACGATTACGATTTACAACACTTGATGCGGACAATCCTTAATTCGGAAACTTACCAGCGCACATCACAAACGAATGAGAGTAATAAAGATGACGAACGCTATTACTCGCATGCGTACATGAAACCCCTAAGTGCTGAGCAGTTTTTCTATTCGCTCCTTCAGGCTACCCGTTTTGAAAGGCTTCAGCAGATCAAAATGGAAGGCACCAAAAAACAAGGTGGCGAGGATCGCATGGGCATGCTACGAGCACTTGAACAGAGAAAACGCGATTATCTCCAAAAGTTTCTTTTTCTACTCGATAACGGCGAGATGGAAGAGATTGAAGCTTTCAACGGAACTGTGCCACAGGCACTTATGATGATTAATGGAAACATGGTGAACGATAGTGCGAGTCACGGAGAACGCGGCAGCTTTGTAAATTACGTCTTGGAAAAGTGGCGTGAACCGGCAGACCGCTTGGAGTATATCTATCTCAACGTCCTCTCTCGGTTGCCAACTGCTAAAGAGAAAACCTATTTCCAACGTTATATGGAACGAAGTCTCTATCGTAACAAAGACTTGGCTTACGAAGACCTCTATTGGGTATTACTAAATTCAGCGGAATTTTCGCTCAACCATTAGCCTACAATTCATGATACGCTAGCTGAGTTTCAAGTGAACTTTACTTCTTTTTAAACGTAGGTTCAGATGAGATCTTGACATAGATTCTAAAGGAACATATTCAAACTTATGAACTATCACCAAATGCGAAACAAAGAGTTAAGAGA
>JAKZUG010000746.1:0-2533 GCA_047516705.1 Candidatus Poribacteria bacterium
GTAATCATAAGACTCTTCAGGAGCGGATCGATGAGCGCGGAAAGCTTACAAAACAGACGTTCGTTGACAATGGCTTCTTGCTCTTGGTCGGTGCTGGTGGAAAGCACATCTGTGCCACCTGCATACCTGTGAGTGACGCGGCTGATCTCATTATTGATCAGACCTTATATTGGCAGCACATTGCCTCAGAAGATACTGCCTGGTTTTACGTCGGTATGCTGAACAGTCATGCGATGACGGAGGCGATAACGCCATTCAATCCGCGAGGTGAATTTGGCGAGCGCCATATCCATACACTGCCCTATCGATTAATGCCTGCCTTCGATGAGACCAACAAAGATCACGAGACGATCTCTCGACTCGCTCGGAGTGTGGCACGCAGGGCAGAAGTCATGATCAAGAAGAACGACTATTTGAATGACCCAAGTCGTCGGCTTAGCATACGTCGGTCACGGCTACGAACCGCGTTGCGCATGACATCGGATTTCCAGGAACTGGAATACCACTGCGCTTCACAATTGGGGGTCTCTCGTTGAATTACGAAGAAAGAGCTTAATGAGACCCCGTGCGAGCATCAGAGGTTGAGTTCTATCCCGGCGGGGCGGAAATGCTCTTGACACCGCTCCGCGGATCTCCTTGATCAGGAAAGAGAAAATCGGTGTCAACCTCGCTTTCGACTTCACTGATCCGTTCTGGAGTTACCCCACTTGAGATGCTGTTGTCGAATTGGTTGATAGGGAGTCTGCCGTTGAAAAAACGGTTATTTGTGGCCTGTATTCAGCTCTATAAGACCTATGTTTAGCTGCATCGGAACAGATTCGGAATTCGGCAACAGCATCACTTGAGTAGATAGTGTCGAAGGTTCACTCCAACCATCCTGTGCCATCAGTGTTTCATAAGTGATGGGTGATTTATACTGTTATCCACCAAAATAGGGCAAGTCCATTCGGCAACAGCACCGCTTTGATGGAGAGTTTAGGGCTTGGGTTTCAAGCCTGTGATTGATGCAGCTTTCCTTATAGAATCATTTGCTTCGTAGGCTATCGGCGCATTATGATGGAATGGTCTGCAGAGTGGATCTCAGGCAGACGTTATCTGGACATGACGTACTTGAAACAAAATCACTGCCCCTATCACGAAGCTACCTTTTTACAGAACTTTTTGGACTTGACCGGAGGAATTTTGGCTATGAATAAAATACAAAGAAAACTCAATCAGTATTACGAAGACGTTGGTATTGCACCTATTACTGACATACTTGTTACGCCTGGCAACCTCGACGCCATATTTGCGGCCTTCCGTTGTCCTAAAAATAATAAAGAGAGTTGTCGGGATGCCTGCCAGAATACCTCGCAAGGAAACGTTCACTTTTTAGCTCGGACAGAAGGCGTTACCGTTAGCCAATACTATAAAAAAAGAAAGTATAGAGGCCATCGCATACCCCGTATCGTGGTTGTCTCCTTGTCCGCCCCAAAGCCAGATTTTTCTTCTCCAAAAAGTACGAAGACAAAGTTGAATCCGCACTGGCGGGGGACGACAACCACAGCCCGGAGCCTTCTTCATCCCTTCCTTGAACTAGTTCCTGCAAAGGACTTTGGAGACAAGAGTACAAGAATAATTGAGCAACTCTTCGTTCATGTGAGAACAGCGAAGTGTTGTTCCAGCGCAGGTGGAACAAATCAAGAACCCTACAGAATGTACCAGAATTGTGGTCCTTATCTCGGGAAGGAATTGCGTATTCTTAAGCCCGATGTGATCGTTACCCAAGGCAATAATGCACACGATCAGGCAGAACAGCATGTTTTTGAAATTACCCAGAGAACCGCAGTCCAGCCAGTACAAGGTATCCCTAATTCCATCGCACGTATCGTGAATCTAAAAGGAGATGGCCGCCGGATCTATTGGCTACGGTCATACTTCCCTATTGGCCGTTTCTATTCAAGCCACGCAGGTTCACCAATTCACTCTGAGTGCAATTTAGTGGGCGCACATCGAAAGTATTTAGTGCGCTATGGAGAAGACATCCAGCAGTTCATGAATGGGGAAGATAGGTGGACTAATTGTTGAACATATCTATCTACGCGATGTGTGACTTCAAAACCGCCACAGAGTAATACCGATAAACACCGAGTTTATTTATTAGGGGGGGTATCGCAAACCGTTTAATGCAGCTATCAAGTCCTGATAGCGCAACCTGCTTATAGCAGGCAGGTTGGCCTGGATATTGTTCCTCGATCATTTGCCAAAATTTCCTCCTTTGTCTCTCCTTGCTCTTAACCTGGAGTAACGGCTGCAACCGATAGACAGATAGGAAACTTAGGCTTGGGTCTGTGTCATCTATCTTCAGGATAAAATCTTTAATTTCTTCATCCAGTTTGAGCAACCGTAGTATCAAGCGGGTTTTCGTTCTCGAATATGATGGATGGGGAATGATCCCACACACAGAAAAGTTCAGTGGGTGGAACTGTTGGGGAGCCAAAATTATAGCTACTGATTCAGTGAGACAAGCCTTTGGGGAGACAGTCCCGAAGGC
>JAKZUG010000747.1:0-6797 GCA_047516705.1 Candidatus Poribacteria bacterium
CTTCAACCGATCAACAGCCCGTTCGCTATCTCTGTCAATCGCCACACCATCGCGTAGTTGTGTGGCTTCTGCCCATTCTTCAACGTACAGATCGCTGAAGAAGACTTTGGACGCTGCAAACGGCGAACCAAAGAGTTTGCAGGTATCACACAACTCTTTTTCAAGAACCTCAACAAGTTGTGTTTCGCTCCAGCTGCTATCTCTGCGTCGTTCATTGAAATTCCCTTGATTGGGGGTTGGACAATCGCCTTCAGGGAATAGAGAACAGGTGCTTCGGTTCGGAATTACACTAACCAACTTTTCGACAGTGCTGCGAAACACGCCTTTGAAGCTGGAACCGGGGATAAAAGGGTCCCCCTCTGGCGTGAGAACAACAGGACTATTGGTACCTCGCAAATTGGTTTGTCCACCGCCAATGTGCATACCAGATTTCAATTCCAACTTTCCGGTGAAAATGTATTTTCTATGCATCTCACGCATCTGATAGAGTCCTTTGGTAGTTGTATTCTGCAATTAAATGCTGAATGTATTCTTTAGCTAACAAGTAAGCATACCGATCGATTTCCGTTTTCACTTGCTTGTCTTGGGCGCGTGTCGTCTTTTCAGGTTTCACAACAAACCGCGCTTCCTCAACTTTGCTACGCAAACTATTAAGGGAATCTTTCAGTGCTTGATAGAAATTTTTCAAATCCTCAGGTGTTGTGTTTCGGTCTAAGCGGTTATTAATATAACTAAAAATTTCACTCCTATTGCCTGCACCTACAGCGTTTTGAAGTCCACTCAATTGAGCTTTTGAGACTTTAGGACTGTAGTAGGTCTTGACAAAATCGACAGCGTTTTTATAAAGTTCAACATCACTCAACAAGCAAATTTTCTGGACCTGTTCCGTTGTCACTGCCATCAGATTCACCTCCACTGGTTCGGTACTCGTAGTGGACAACGAGTTGGCGCACGAATTCACGAATCAGACTTAGATAGATGCGTTGTCCCTCAACGGATTCTTCCTCAACACCTTCAAGAACGTGACAAATTTCTTCACGTCGTTTTCGCAGGCTTTGCTCAATGTATTTTTTCAATTCGATGCCAAAGTCATCTTTTCGCCAACCTTCGTTGGGTTTCGCTTTCGCAAACTGTTTCTTGATAAAGTCGAGTACGTCTGTCACTTTGAGTGTGGAATTCGCAATGTTTTCGAGACTTGTCATCTGGCTTCGGTGTTTTTCACCAAATGCCCCTGAAGCGATTTCTCCAAGTGTCTTTGCTCTTCCGTAAAAGTCATCTCGGTCGGCGACTTGGGCGACTTCCTTAATGATTTTCATCCCTTGATTCATACTCGTTCACCTCCGAATGAAAGGCATCGGCGACTGTCACTTGTCCGAAACCTTCTAACTTGCGTTTGCCAATCCCGGCTTGTTCAATGTTATAGAGACTCTGATAGAAGGCATCATCAATTGTTCCATTATACCCAAACAGAAAAACAGATGCCATCGAAATCGCCCACTCTGCGGCTTTGGGCAATCCAAAGAGAGCGCTCCAGCCAGACACACACCGGGTGCTCGCGTTTTGATAAACCAAAGTTGCATCGCCAAGGTTCAAAACCTGATGCAGGTATTCGCCGGTAAGGGCGGTCTGATAACGCAATTGTGGATCGGAAATAATCGCGTCCGACTGGAGCGTAATCGGAAAGTAAAATTGATGCGGCAAATCAACACAATGTGCTTGTGCTTCAGCATGAAATTTTTCATTGAACGCTGAGACGCGTTGTTTGAACGACGCAATGTCATCAAGCACAAATTCTTGAAATTGTGGCACGCTCAGTTTGCCCAATCCACGCGTTAAGTTATTTCCAATTCTGAGGAGTCCCTTGCTTCCAATGCCCTCCGCGAAATCGTAAAATTTCTCGTACAATGATTCATCCGTAAAGGACATTGTTCCCCAAAACTGTTGTCCTTCATTGAGAACCTCGCGATTGTAGAGGATGCCTTCCTGAACAGTCCCCGTTTCTCGGCTGATCCCCGTTCGAGTCAATAGGCGAGTCGCTGCCTCAGATTTACCGATTTCGATAACGCTTTCCCCGCGACGATAGAAACCTGAGAACGCATCTAATAACTCACCGCACTCGTCTTGTTCAACAGGGTAAGTACACTTCATATTTGTGTTGAGGACTTCAGTTTTAGTCTGATCACTCACCGCGAACAATCCCCAATAGATGAGGTTATCCATAATACCGTGCCGTTCTTGCTTACCAGCATCTGTCTTAAAGCGGAAGCCGCTAAACCGTTTACAAGAGCGTGCGGTATTCGGAATTGGTTTGATGGGTTGCTCATCATCTCGAAGATCTGTGTTCAAAAATTCGCTTGCCTGAAAGTTCGCGGGGTAAAGATTACTAAAGGAAACCTCGCCGGAGAGGAAGAATCTTGTGAATGCAGTTTCATCGTTACAGGTTTTGCGATGTGCCGATGCGAATGCACCTAACAACGTAGTACCGGGAATATATCTAAAAGTCTCAAAACTCCTTGTCGAACGAGACACACGGAGATTCAATGGAGATTCGGACAAAACGATAAGTCTTGCTCTCATTTTGCCTCTCCCTGTGCATCTTGATAGAGTACCAAATCAGGTAAGTTTGCCAATAAGTTCGCAGTTTCAATTGGGGCATCATCAACTTTTAACTCCAGAATTTGGCAGCTGTATCTACCCATTCCCGTTGATTTGTTCGCGCCAATCCGGTTGTTGGCACAAATACCGGCAACAGGCAATAGGAGTGAATAACTCCATTGATTTCCGTAAATATGGAAATCTTCCAGATGACCGTAAACCTCTCCTTCAAAGCAGAGTGTCCTGATGCCGAATTCGCTTTGAAATAACGCTTGTTCACGCACTGTGCCGAGAGTTCGAGAGATACTTGTTTGCGTCCGTGTCTCGGTCTGGAGATGGATATATCGCTTTGGAGTTTGCTCACTGTCACTATCAAATAGTTTCTGATCTTCCGCAATTAAGGTCGCGTTGTCGAAATAGAGTTCACCCGGCTTGTAACGAGAACCGAAAATCCGATCAACGATGTCAATATCATCACAGAAACGATTAATTGCTTCCCCCTCGTTGTGTGGACTAACAACAGGAAGACCAAAAATACGGGCGAGCTGCTCACACTTTTCACGGAGTACGCCTTTCAGCGTTGAACCGGGAATATAAAGATAATCGTTCGCGTCACGGCACACACTACGATCCAACAAACCCCGGCGTAACCCAGTGCCTAAGTGGAAGGGCGTTTCAAATTGAATCTCGTAGTCAATGTTAATAAAGTCTCGAGGCATAAAAATTTATTCCACTTCGTTTTGGGTTTCAATGAAATCGTAAAGCTCAATAAGGTCCAGAAACGGGGAGTGGTAATCCTCGCCTTCCTTGAACCAAGGGAAATATGGAGAGAAGGAACTCGGGGCAAAGTGTGCAAGGAAGTCTCTGAAAATCTGCTGATGCTTTTTATCTTTTGTCCTACTGAGAAACATCACCCCTTCCAAAATTGACTGGTTTCGATTTTGGAAGATGGCATCCCGAAGTCCTTTAAGTTTTCCACGCGGAAAATTCTCTCTTTTCAAGCAGCGAATTGTCTCAACAATATATCGCAAGTCTTCCAAATTGTACGGGCGAAGTGTTCGATAAACATTTTGGTCATCATCACTGAGTGTTTCCTCGTAATAACTGTCAAAATCAAGGCTATTAGAATTATTCACCACAATGAAGTTGATTAAACCTTCTGTTCCTGTTTCTTGCCCTTGTCGTTTACGCTTTACCGCTTCCTTCTTGGCAAATTTTAAGGCTTGATCCGCTAAATTGAGTAGGCTCGAAAATGGGAATTTTGTATGAGCAATCGCAATACCTACAGATAGGGTCAGACGTTCATCTAAGCCTTTCTGAGTCAGCTCGCTGAACTGTTCAGTGATTTTCATGGAAACTTCAATAGCTTTGTGCGCCGTTGTAACCATCACTAAATCATCGCCACCAAGCATCAGAATGTCGAACGGGAAGTGCTTGTCGCCCGCTGGCAAATATGCGAGAACTGCCTCATGGACAGATTGGTAAATAGCATTGTCAACCACCTCAGAGAACTGTTTGACTTGGTCCAAGTTTTGCAAATTCTCCAATGCTTTGCCCATACTGTCCCCGTCAGCATAGATAAGTGCCATGTAGTTTTCTGGCTTAGACATTTCTCCCAAATCATCGAAGACTTCGGGGCGGTCTTTTCCTGTTATTTCATAATCTTCTTTTGCGAGGTTACTGAGTAAGCGATGCCAAAGTTTGTGCGCAACATTCTCTTCCGCTTTACCACTGATAATATCTTTAATGCCTATTTGAATTTCTTTGTTCTTGTCTCTTTTGTTTTTGCAACTTCCACAAAGCAATTCCGATTCCGGCTCTGTGACGTTTTGGCTCGCATACTGTTCACCACAAGAATCACAGGTCCTCAAAAATGGATGTGTCAAAAGGGGTTGAGGCGATGTATTTTCGTCTTTTTTCAATCGGAGCCGGTGCATAACGGTTTGGAGATAAGGTTGGATAGCATCTTGATCTGTAAATCCGGGAGGTAGATCAGTAACAGCACTTGTAATGGAACAAGTCCGTGTCCGTAAACGATATTCTTTTTCTACGGCTTGAATGAAAGCCCCCGCCGATGCCTCGGGCACGGTAAACATTCCAGATCCACCGTTTGCATAAATTTTTTCTGCATGGAACTCACGGTTTTTTTCGACCATGTCCCAACGATTCAATTCATCAAGAATCGCACTTGCACCTCGGATCTCTCTGAGCTTATCTGTTGCGAAGATGTACTCTTTGATTCGATCTGTGTCAAACGAAACTAATAACTTCTTCCCCATAAGTATATCCTTCTCGCAATTGAGATGCCACGCGTTATGTCATTAGGTATCTTTATCTGTCTTCCCGAACGCCTGTTAATTATCATAACGCAACGACACGCTATTGCCAACATTTTTCGTGAGCATTACCTGACTATCTCTTAAAGACCCAATTTTTGAGTGAAAAACGTGCATAAAAAAGCTAAAAAGAGTTAAAAAAAATGAGCGCGGCGAGGTCATAGGTGGGTGGAGTAAGCCATCAGAAAAGAGGCACTTAATCAATAAAAACCTCTTACTGATCACTGATAGCCGACCCCTGATAGCCATTCTTCATTCCCTTGAAACGGGAAGGCACATCTGAACTGTTGAGGTTGAGATTGAAAGCGTTGTGGTCACCGGGTTTCCATTCCCTTGAAACGGGAAGGCACATCTGAACTATTACCCACATCTCCTAATTCGTGATAAAGAGGGTCCCGGGTTTCCATTCCCTTGAAACGGGAAGGCACATCTGAACTTTATTGAAAAATCTTTTCCGTATCTTGAGGATTCGTTTCAATTCCCTTCAAACGGGAAGGCACATCTGAACAGCCCCTATTTTGAACCCAGTCCAGCTGTGGCTCCGGACACCCCAAAACCAAACGCGAACTGCGCGGGACATTTTTCACACAAAAAATTGACCCTAAAATCGCATAAACCCTGATAAACATTGATCCAAACGCGATTTTTCAGAAAAAAGTCGTCAGAAGCCAGACACCATCACCGGACTTGGGCTATTTGCAATACACCGGCGCGCTTTCAAAGGATCGCGTTTGGGCGTTGCCTTAAGTGTATGCGAAATATGGAAAATAGTCAAGTTTTTTATCAAAACATCGCTTTTTCCGAATTCAGTCTATCCTTAAAGACCATTTTTTAAGCCCTTTTCGTGCATAATATGACAAAAAGTGAAAAAAAACATTGAATATTGACAAATAGACCAGTGCCGTGTAAAATTAAATAGCAAGGGTTGACTCGGAAAGGCACTTGATTCCAAGCTAAGATAAAACGAAAATGTATCTTTGTAGGAGGGGTTTCTAACCCCGACTTGAACTGAACAGCCCTCGATTCCGAGATTGAAACCAGATATACATTGTATCTTCGGGGCAGTAGTGGTCACTTGAACTGAAAAGATTCTCGATTCCGAGATGGAAACTATGCTCCTATTGGTTGGTCGTAGGTCATCATGACATTTGAACTGAAAATCCTCTCGATTCCGAGATTGAAACGGATACCAGCCTGTAACAAGGTAAACCCATTCATCATCTTGAACCGAAAATCCTCTCGATTACGAGATCGAAGCAAGTAAAGCGTGTTGTCAGCGCATTGCGTAGTTACGTTATTGGACTGAAAAACCTCTCGATTCCGAGATTGAAACACGTCATTGGTCTTCCAACCAACTTGACCACCAGCGAACTTGAAAAGCAAAGCCACTCGATTACGAGATAGAAACGCTATAGTGAAACCGTTACCGTAGGTCTGCGGCCCGTTGAACAAAAACCTCTCGATTACGAGATAAAAATCTAAGGTGTATCCTTTTTACCATGCCAATCAGTGCCGTTATCCACCTATCTCCGCCCGAAGATGTCACCCTCCGCCCAACGATGGGACACCACGCCCACGCCGTATTCCTCTCACTACTACGCATCGGCAACCCGAAAAGAGCAGAAGAAGCACACGCCACATCCGCACAAAAACCGTTCACCGTCTCACCGCTGATAGCCAGAGGCACACGGCACCGCGACCAGTTACACCTCCAAGCCGGAACCGACTGCAAACTCCGCTTCACATTTCTAAGCGATGCCCTGTTCGCACACTTCGCGCCAGTCTTCTTCACTACTCCACTGCCATCAGTCCGGATCGGACACGCCACATTCCAAATCAACCGCCTAACAACAACTCCCCACGAAA
>JAKZUG010000748.1:0-6491 GCA_047516705.1 Candidatus Poribacteria bacterium
AGCCTGCTTCCGCAGCTGCTTTTTCCGTCTTAATATGGTGACGCGGCATAGCATAACAGAATATTATACATTATAATTCAAAAGATGTCAAGAAAAAATCAAAAAAACATTTTTTTCGCATTTTAATGAAATTAAAGTCCAATATTGTCATCATAAGCCTCAATTTTTGATATAATAAATGAACATTGACACCTGAAATGTTGTCTGCTATACTCAATGCATAAAATTTAGGGTGACGAGACACGGGAACCTCGTCTTACGGTTCGACTCTGGAGAACAATATGGGAATCATTACAACGCCGGAACCTGTTAAAGCCATTATCGGTGTACTGACTGCTAAACCGTGTCTTCTGCCAACCGTTTACGCGGAGCTTACACAACGTCTCGGACCCATTGACTTCACAAGCGAACTACTGCCTTTTACAAGCACAAACTATTATGAATCTGAGATGGGACCGGACATCCACAGGAAATTTATCAGTTTTGAAAGGCTCATCGACGCAGGTACATTGGCAGATATGAAACTGTTTACAAATATAGTGGAACAAAATTTCGCAATAAAAAAACCAGAAGGAGATGCGCGAGGTGTCAATTTAGACGCAGGTTACCTCTCTTTAGCAAAGTTAGTGCTTGCATCAACGAAGAATCACGCGCACCGTATCTATCTCTGTGATGGCGTTTATGCTGAAATTACACTCCGCTTTTATCGTAAAACGTTCCAACCGTGGGAGTGGAGTTACCCCGACTACCGGTTACCAACATATATCTCTATCTTTAACCAAATACGCGAAATTTATAGGAATCAATTGGAAAATGCAGAAATTTCTTAAACGGATGCGAGGTACTGAATCCTCGTATCATACGAACATATTGTACTATGTTATTATTATCGGTGTTCTTTGTACCTATTCTTGTACCTATTCTATATACAGGATAGGTGCTGAACCTGAAGAAGTGGATATCCGCGCACGGGCACGCGACATCGGCATCCAAATTGGGAGCCTTCCAACTGGCACTCACAATGCCATCACCGATGTCACCGGTGTGAAGGTTGGACATGTAACTCTGAATGAAGGTGATTCAATTCGAACCGGTGTCACCGCTGTCATTCCGAGTGATGATATTTGGACAGCACGTCTGTTCGGTGCAGCGCATACCATCCACGGTAATGGTGAAGCAACCGGTATCGCCCGTATTAACCAAGCCGGATGGATTGAATCCCCCATTTTACTCACAAATACGCTCAGTGTCGGACCAGTTCACGATGGTGTTGTTCGGTACATTGTGAAAAGGTATCCGGACAACAATATTGTGCTGCCGATTGTAGCAGAGTGTTACGATGGCGGTTTGAACGACATCAGTGGACTCCATGTCACAGCACAACACGCGATTGAAGCCATTGAAAGTGCCACGAGTGGTCCCGTGGTCGAAGGCTGCGTTGGTGGTGGCACCGGTATGCGATGCTACGGGTTCAAAGCTGGCATCGGTACATCCTCTCGCGTTCTGCCTGAAGAACAGGGTGGATGGACAGTAGGTGTACTCGTTAACTCCAATGGAGGCCGGCGCCATCAATTACGGATTGATGGTGTTCCAGTCGGAAGGGAAATTACGGGATCCCCACCGAAACCAGGCAGAGACGGATCATTTATTATTGTTATTGCGACAGATGCACCACTAACGCACCGCCAATTGAAGCAGTTAGCGATCCGCGCAACGCACGGACTCGCTCGCACAGGGACACCGAGTACGGATGGTAGTGGCGAATTCGTCATCGCGTTTTCCACTGCGAATATCTTTCAACGTAGGACCGAAACTGGCACCTTTCAAATCGAGATGCTCGTCAATGGACGTTTAAGTTCAGTCTTCCAAGCAGTGATTGAAGCAACAGAGGAGGCTATTGTCAACTCAATGACAATGGCGACGACAACCACCGGACGCAATGGCAGGACTATGCACGCAATTCCCTTGGCAGAACTACAAAAGGTGATGAAAGCATACGGGCGGTAATCTGCGTCTAAGCCGAGCCAACTGGATTCGCACCCGGCGCAAGGGATTCAGGCACCACTTCGTAATGTGAAAATTCCAATGTAAACGCGCCACGTCCTTGGGTCATTGAACGGAGTCGTGTCGTGTATTGAAATGTCTCTGACAACGGGATAAAGGCGTTGACGACGTTTTGCGTTGATTGTGATACGCGCCCTATATCGGATGTTTCTTGCGTCGTGCTCTCGTTAATTTGGGCGCGGCGTGAATTCAGGTCGCCGATCACCTTGCCGACATGTTCATCTGGAACAGTGATATGTATCCGCATAATTGGCTCTAAGAGCAACGGGTTCGCCTTTCTGACAGCGTTTTCAAAGGCAAGAGCTGCCGCCGCCTCAAATGCCACCTCCGAGGAATCCGTTGGGTGATAGGAACCCCCCGTGAGCGTTACCTTCACGTCTTGCATCGGGTATCCGATGCGGGGACCTGTCCCCATTGCGCCTTCCAGTACCTTTTCAATAAACGGTATATATTGCCGTGGAATCTGCGTCTCGTCGGTGTTATCCTCAAACTGAAATCCTTCGTCGCGTCCTAACGGTTCAACCGTCAGCAGCACATCGCCATAAATGCCTTCTTCGTCAGTTTTATGAATGTGTGTTCCGCGCGCCTCCGCAACGGTACTTATAGTTTCGCGATATGTCACTTGGAGTTTGCTCACCCGAGCGTTAACCCCAAATTCACGGACCATCCTATCAGTCAAAATCTCCAAATGCAGCTCGCCCATCCCTGAGATAATTCGTTGTCCGGTCTCCTTGTCAATCCCGACGGTGAATGTAGGGTCTTCGTCCATTAGTTTTTCGAGTGTCTCCTCTAATGCGTCCGCATCGCTTGCACGCTCAGGCTCTATCGCAATAGAGATAACTGGATCCGGGAAGGTGATGGATTCTAACAGAATTGGCACTTTTGCATCGGCCACGGTATCCCCGGTCTTGGTATCCTTAAGTCCGACGAGTGCCACAATATCACCGGCGTAAGCCGCATCGGACACCGCCTCTTTATTGGCGTGCATCTGTAAAATGCGATTAACTCGCTCTCGTTTCTCGGAACGGACGTTATAGACTGACTCCCCGCGCCGAAGCGTGCCAGAATAGACTCGACAGTAAACGAGTTTGTCAACCGTCGGATGACTTGCTACTTTAAATGCTAAGGCTGAAAACGGGGCAGTATCGTCTGCCGGACGCGTTATTTTACCTTCCTCAGAGGGTGCGTCTCCTTTGCGTTTGGAACGCGCGCCGCCAGATGTAGGGTGTGGTACAGTCCCTTCAATCGGTGGCACATCAACAGGAGACGGCAAAAAATCGATGACTGCGTCAAGCAGCGGTTGAACACCTTGATTCTTCAAAGAACTCCCACACAGCACCGGCACTAATGCCCTATTTAAAGTCGCTGCGCGAACAGTCGCCAATAATTCGTCGTGCGTAATTTCTTCGCCGCTCAAGTATTTATCAATCAATATCTCATCCTCAACAGCGACACTCTCAAAAAGATTCTCCCGTGCCTGATCGACTTCATCCTGAAATTCAGATGGAATCTCCATCTCTGAATAGGTCTGCCCTTGGTCTGCTGCGTTCCAACGCATCGCCTTTTGTGTCACCAGATCAATAACACCAGCAAAGTCCGTGCCTTCGCCCATCGGCAATTGGAGCGGAAGTGGATTCGCGCCCAATTGTGCTTTCATCATCTCCAGAACGCGAGCATAATTCGCACCAACCCTGTCCATCTTATTGACAAAAATAATACGCGGTACACTGTAACGTTCTGCCTGATGCCAGACGGTTTCTGACTGAGGCTCCACCCCACCGACAGCACAGAAAAGTGCTATCGCTCCATCCAAGACCCGCAAGGAACGCTCTACTTCCACCGTGAAATCGACATGTCCGGGTGTATCAATGAGGTGAATTGCGTGTTCACGCCAGAAACAGGTTGTAGCGGCGGCGGTGATTGTCACACCGCGTTCTCGTTCCTGCACCATCCAATCCATCTCAGCGGTGCCATCATCTACCGCACCGATCTTATGTTTTTTACCGGTGTAGAAGAGAATCCGTTCCGTTGTAGTTGTTTTGCCAGCATCAATGTGCGCCGCAATGCCAATATTGCGTACCTTTTCAATAGGATATTCGCGTGCCATCTTTTCCCTTCAGATCAGCGCCTACATATCGTTGTTCCATTGAAGAACAACACCGAGTAAGCCAGGATTCCATTCCATGAGGAGTTGATATGCCTTCGGAGCCTCTTCTCCAGGAACGCGATGACTAATCAACGGGATAACATTGAACCGTTTCCCCGCGATGAGATTCAACAGCAAAAGGCTGTCATCTTCAAGCGTCCAGAAGTTCGGTGAGGATTCTTGGCGCGGGCGTACCGCATTGTGTGCGCCGTAAAGGATAAGCCCTTTTTTGTGTACATCGCGATAGAAGTTCACCTTTGGTGTTTCTCCACGTGTGCTCGCCAATAGCACGACGCGCGCGCCCCATCCTGCTACATCTAAGGCAGTGCTGACTGCATCCGGATGCCCAGTTGCCTCAATAACCACAGTCGGTCCATTGCCATTCGTAGCATTACCCAACTGTTCCGAGAAATTCGCATCCTCAGGGTTAAGAATATAGTCTGCTCCCATACCTTTAGAAATTTCGAGACGGCTATCGGTGAGGTCCACGGCGATAACCGGCAGCGCGCCGCTAAGTTTCGAGAGTTGCAGTGCCAGTAACCCGATGAGTCCCTGTCCCAAAACCAGTGTCGCCTCCCCCAATTCAATGCGTGCCTTTCGGACCCCTTGTAATGCAATCGCACCGAGATTAAAGAAAACCGCCTCTTCAGCGGGGACATCGGTGGATGCCACCTTGAGCAAACGACTCGGTGAAGTTACAAAATGGCTGGTGTGTCCCTGCGTTGAGGCAACGCGCTCACCGACTTTATAGTTCGTGACGGCTTTCCCGACTTCTATCACTCTACCGATATTGCTGTAACCTGGACGGGACGGATACCCACCTTGTGCGTTTGGGAGCCCTAATAAAAACGCGCGTTCCGTGCCGGGACTGATGAGTGTACATTCTGTAGCGACAAGTACTTCATCATCTCGGATAGGTGGCAACGTGAACGTCTCAACATCAACTTTAGCGCGACTGGGCCAAACAACCCGTTGTGCTTTCATCAAAAATCTGAGCCTCTTAATAAGAGTAAGGATAGTTGTTTCTGGGCAGTATACCACAGAAACAACTATCCGTCAAGTATTAATCTGCGAATTGCACAATCAAGTGGATGCTCACCACATCAATTACCGGTCTGACGCAGGAACTTTTATTGTAACATACCCACCACCCTGTCCATTCGGTGATTTGACATAGAAGAGGATCTGTTTTTTGTTTTCGTCCGTCAACTGTTCAGCAAGACGGGAATACGTCTCAAGATTGTCAATTGGCATCCATTCCATCTCTTGAATGACGGATCCCGGTCTGATGCCTTTCCGTTCGGCATCGCTACCACGCTCGACCCCCGTGATAATCACGCCTTTTTCGTCCGACGAGTGGCCATAACGTTCAGCAATCGCGGGAGTCAAGTTTCGGACCTGGAGACCCGCAAAGGATTTTTGTTGCTCCTCGTTGAGTTTTGCCAAAACTGCCTCTGTCCGTTTCTCCAATTTAACGGACAACTGCTTTTCCTGATTGTCTTCCCGGAGGACTGTCAGATCAACAGACTTGCCAATCTTTGCTGCCCCTACAAGCAGCAGCAAATGAGACATATCTCGGACTGTTTCGTCATTAAATTCAACAATAATGTCTCCAGGCTGAATGCCACCTTTTTCAGCAGGGCTGCCTTTGCCAACTGCCTTGACATGGGCACCGCGCGGCGTGTCAAGGTTTCGTTCATCAGCCAAATCCGAATCAACAGGTTCCATACTAATGCCGAGCCAGGCGCGTTCTACTTTGCCGTTTTCAATAAGTTGTGGCAAGACCTGTTGTGCCATTTTGCTCGGAACAGCAAAACCGAGTCCGATATTTCCCAAGGTAACACCACCGGTTGCGATTAAAGTATTAATACCAACTAATTCACCGCGGATGTTTATGAGGGCACCACCGCTGTTTCCGCGATTAATGGGGGCATCCGTTTGAATAAAGTCACCGTATTGAATGTTACTGAACCCTGTCCGTCCTTTCGCACTCACAATACCGCGTGTTACCGTTTGTGAGAAATTAAGCGGAGTCCCGATTGCTATAACCCACTCACCAACTTCAAGTGCGTCCGAATCACCGAACGGAAGCACCGGAAGTCCTTTAGCATCAATTTTCAGAAGTGCCAAATCAGTGCCGCTGACCTTCGTCCCAGCGGCATCCCTTCCGATGAGTTTTGCTGTATACTCTTTCTGATTCGCAAGGGTGACTGTAATTTCATCAGCACCCTCAATGACATGGTTATTGGTAAGGATATAGCCATCATCACTGACAATTACC
>JAKZUG010000749.1:0-4690 GCA_047516705.1 Candidatus Poribacteria bacterium
TACGGATCGCGAGCACAGCTCGCTCCTACAACAAGAGGCTGCTGATGCATTACCGAATTAAATACTTAAACTTCATCAAACCGCGCCTACCGGCCTGGGGACCGGGGAAGTATTTTTTCTTACATTGAAACCTATGGAGCGTTTTTCAACTGCGCGTCTAAATCAGAAACATGCAAAACAACTGGAAAATCCTCATCACCGATTATGTATGGGCCTCTATTGAACCCGAACGACAAATCCTCGCCGAAATTGGGGCAGAACTGATCGCCGCGGAAACTGGTGACACAGCGGAACTTCAAACCCTTGCACCGATGATGGATGGTATTCTCACCTGTTGGAACCCAGTTCGAGAACCTGTTATCGTAGCCGCTAAGAAGTGTAAAATTATCGCGCGCTACGGCATCGGATTGGACAACATTGATGTGGATGTCGCCACTGCGCACGGCATCATCGTCACCAACGTCCCTGCTTACTGCATCGACGAAGTTTCCGATCACGCCATGGGACTCTTATTGGCGTGTGCCAGAAAAATTCCCCGTTTCGATCAGGCTGTGAGAAACGGGACATGGGACCAGAATATCGGACCGGAAATGCACAGAATCCGAGGCAAAACACTCGGCATCGTCGGATTCGGACGAATTGGACAAGCGATCATCCCAAAAGCGAAAGCGTTTGGGCTTACAATCAACGTCTGCTCCCCGCGCACGGATTCCAAACGCATTCAGCAACACGGTGCACAAAAGGTCTCATTTTCAGAACTTCTTGCAACGTCTGATTTTATCACGATCCATGCACCGTTGACAGCGGAGACGCAACATTTGTTCAGCGATGCCGAATTCCGTGTGATGAAACCGACGGCGTTCCTGATTAATACCGCACGTGGTGGCATCGTAGACACCGCTGCACTCACCACTGCGCTCCGAAACGGGGACATTGCTGGTGCGGGTTTGGATGTCTTGGAAACGGAACCACCGGACCAAAATGAAGCACTACTCACGTTAGACAATGTCGTCGTTACACCACACGCCGCATTCGTCTCAGAAGACGCAATCCTTGAACTGGAGGTCACCGCTGCCACGTGTGTGGCGCAAGTACTCACAGGACAACTGCCGGAATCCGTTGTTAACGCATCGGTTTTGGAACAACCAAACCTCCGTGCAAAATCATTAAAGTAGTAGGCACACTCCGTTGTGCCGTAACCGCTGGAGAACTCAGATGCAACAACTCCCTGACGCGACAGGACATTTCGGACAATTTGGAGGTCAATACGTCCCCGAAACCCTAATGCCTGCGCTCTTAGAACTCGAAAAGGCATACAACGAACTCAAAGATAGCGCCGATTTCCAGCAAGAATTCCGGTATTACCTCCGCGAATACGTCGGGCGACCCAACCCGCTCTATTACGCCGAACGTCTGACGGAAACCCTCGGCGGCGCGAAGATATATCTCAAACGGGAAGACCTCAACCATACGGGTGCCCATAAAATCAACAGTGCGATCGGTCAAATCCTCCTTGCACGATGGATGGGCAAAAAACGCATTATCGCCGAGACAGGTGCCGGACAACACGGTGTCGCAACCGCTACTGTTGCCGCAAAGTTTGATATGGAATGCGAAGTCTATATGGGTGAGGAAGACATAGAACGGCAGGCACTCAACGTCTTCCGGATGCAGCTGATGGGCACAAAAGTCGTGCCTGTGAACTCCGGTTCCCGTACCCTCAAAGATGCGATCAACGCCTGTTTCCGCGACTGGGTCACGAATGTCCGCACCACCTATATGCTCCTCGGTTCGGTCGTCGGCGCACATCCGTATCCAATGATAGTCCGAGACTTCCAAGCCGTCATCGGCGACGAAGCGAGAGCACAGATTTTAGAGCAAGAAGGCACTTTACCGGATTGTGTCGTCGCCTGTGTCGGTGGCGGGAGCAATTCGCTCGGTATGTTCCATCCCTTTTATGCTGATGAATCCGTCCGAATGATTGGCGTAGAAGCCGCTGGTGAGAGCATCCGTAGCGGACGACACGCCGCGCCTCTTACTGCGGGCAGTGTCGGTGTCTTCCACGGTGCCAAGTGTTATCTATTGCAAGAAGAAGACGGACAGATAACCCCCGCACACTCGATCTCTGCAGGATTAGATTATCCCGGCGTTGGACCCGAACACAGTTATTACCGTGAAACGGGTAGAGCAGAATACGTCCCGATCACCGATACTGAGGCGATAGAAGGATTCCAGTTGTTATCGGAGACAGAAGGTATCATACCGGCATTAGAATCCGCTCACGCCATCGCTTATTTACGGGAACTCGCGCCTAAACTCGGCGCGGGTAAAGTCATCATGGTATGTCTTTCGGGGCGCGGCGATAAAGATGTCTACACCATCGCAAAGGAATTAGGCATCAGCCTCTAATTTTGAATTTTGTATGAATCGATCTGGTGCGCTGTTAGCGCGCTTGATAGAGAAAAAAATTGCTATTTAGATGCACTCTATGGTATAATTGCTGGGACTCAGTCCCTAATTCATATCCGAGAGGCGGCATCACGACAAAGGAGAAAACACAGTGACAAGCATTGCAAAAATCCAAGAAGATATTCTGGCACTCTCTGAAACCGATTACCTACAATTGAGACAATGGTTCAACGAGTTAGATAGGGACGAATGGGATCGGCAGATCGAAGCGGATTCTAATGCAGGAAAATTGGATTTCCTAATTGCTGAGGCCCTTGAAGCGAAGGAAAAAGGGACACTTAAGAATCTTGAGGATCTTTAGGTGCACCGAACAACACCGCGCTTCTGGAGATTTTTTGAGCAGCTTCCAGAACTCGTGCAAAGGGTTGCAAGAGAGAATTTCCGTCTGCTCTTAGTAAACCCACGACACTCATCCCTCCATTTTAAGAAAGTTGGGAACTATTGGGCAGCGCGCGTCGGACAAGATCATAGAGCACTCGCAATTAAAGATGGGAGCGATTTCACCTGGGTTTAGATCGGTAGACACGACGGATATGAGCGACTGATTAGGTCCTAAAAGAAAGTTTATTATTTGATGATTATCTCCGGCAGCAATTGGAGACACCCACTGTTTCTATCAAAACTGCGTAAGCCCTATAATAAGCGAGGTGGCACTATGACCCGCGAAACCGTAGATCCTGGTTCAAGTCTGTCCCTACAGCAAAAAGCCCGCAAGTTCATCAGATGGATTTCACACCGAGACGGTCCGGTTCGGAATTGGCGGTATATCCCCTCACATGTGCTACTGCGAAAACTGCGATCGGAATCCGCTGAAATGCGCGCTTACGCCGCAGAAGGGTTAGGTGGTGTTGGCGGTGTGCATGCTGTAGTGCCACTCATTGATGTCTTAACCGACAACAACTCGACCGTTCGCCGCTTCGCCATCTCCTCACTCGGTAAGATCCGCGATGCACGCGCCATTGATGTCCTTATCCCATTCCTACAAGATGAAGAACCCGACATGCGCTGCGCCGCTGTTGTCGCCCTCGGAGAATTAGGGCTCAGTGAGGAGCGGTTTTCAATACCACCTGTCCAAGTAATAGAAGCATTGATAAGCACGATAACAGATAGTGATAGAGCCGTCTGTTCCGCAGCAGTTGTCGCCTTAGGCAGAATCGGTAACCTGCAAGCCATCTCTGCGCTCAACGCACTCGCAGAAACCACCAACAGTGAATGGGTCCGCCGCTACATCAGCGAAGCATTGCATCAAATTGAGGAACAGAATCCGTAAAGGAGCTCGGAGAAATCGATGAACCGTGAACAATATCTATTAACGGGAGACGAAGAATACCCTGATGTCTATGACCAATATGAATACTTAGCCTCGCAGGAATTAGCCGAGTACGACGGCGCACTTGTGCGCTCAGAAGGTGGATACAAAGCCTCTGTATGGTTAACCAAAGATGAAACTGAAATTGTCTTAGATTTAGCTGAGGCACGCGGCATCCCACCCAGACATCTGATTCAAGAATGGGTCGCAGAACGCATTAAAGCATCCTCAAAACCAGTGAATTAACCTTCCAGATAGCCCGAACAGATGTTGGAATTTAAACCGATCCGTCGCTACATCAGCGAAGCACTGCATCAGATTGAAGAACAAAACCCATAACAATATATAGTAAAATCCACAATTACTTGGACATTGTGAATAGGCGGGGTTAGAAACCCCGCCAGCGAAGGAAGGGGTTGTTGTTTCGTAAAGTGTCAACATATTTTCCGATTTTACTATAAGTTGAAGGAAGAGTGCTATGAAGAAAGAACAAATTATCTCCCAGGACCCACGCGTCATGAACGGTAGATTGGTTTTTGCTGGCACTCGCGTTCCTGTTGAAATTCTGATTCAGCACCTCGTTGCGGGAGATTCACTCAACAAGTTCCTTGATCATTTCCCCACAGTATCGCGTGAGCAAGCAGTCGCTTATTTGAAGCTGACAATGGAGTTTGTGGATGCGCGTGTTGCTTGACGAGAACTTGCCTCACACGTTAGACGATTTTTCGATGAGCCAATTGAAGTCATCACTGTTGGATATAAGGGGTGGCAAGGGAAGGCGAACGGGGAACTCCTTCGTATGGCCGCCGATGAATTTGATGTATTCATCACAATGGATGGAAGCATTCCGTATCAACAAAACTTAGAAGAAATTCAGATAGGTATTGTCTTATTGAAGCTAGCAGCAACCGC
>JAKZUG010000750.1:0-6364 GCA_047516705.1 Candidatus Poribacteria bacterium
ACGTCACCGCGCTTGAGTTCCATTGGAACCCCGATGAGACTGCTCTGGTCAGTGTCAACGTAGAAAAGAACAAAATCGCATTGATTTGTGTCTACTCTGCCCGTTGGAAAAGCACGATCTACATCCAATACAACACGTTCGGAGGGTATGTTAGCCATAGAGACACGACACCCTTCTTTGGTATAGGATGTCGCACTCCTGTTTCCTACCCACCGACGAACCTCCTCAAAAGCCTCATGAAGATTCACGCTCATCTTCACCTTTCTTTTTTTCAAATCTCTGTTGGAGATTCACGGATCGGTTGTAAAGCCCTTCGGCAACGTCCTCGTAATCTTCTGGAGAAATCCCCTCTCTGGAATGAAACGGAATTTCCTTCACCGGTTCGTCCTTTTGGAAATGCCATACGCCGACCTCTTCCGGTAGCAGCCAACTTGCGGGCTCATCAGTTTCTTCAGCAAGCAGCCCTTCAAGAGTTAGGTTGCTTATTTCCTGAAGCAACCAATCGCTGTGTGTTGTTATGATCACTCTCACGCCTGCACGAACCAAACGCGCGAGGATAACTGCCATGTCTGCTTGGGCACCCGGATGCAGGTGCGCTTCAGGTTCCTCAATGATGAGTACATCACCCGGTTGGACGAGACCTCGGAGATACAGAACCAACGGAGCAAGTTCAGATACCATTGATGAAGATTGGCTGAGGCGAATCTCTTCATTAGCATCTTGCGGCAGGTAGTGGAAGTCCGGGTATCCACCTGCTGAAGGCTTCGCACGGACCTGTCCAGCAAGTATTTCTGTTTCCAATGTTTCAGCGAGGTGTAGCATTTCTGAGGTTGAGGTTTCCTTTTCATCGTAAAGGATGATTTTTTGCATAAAATCAGCTATTACGCCTGATAGCGTTGGAATTTCAGGAAATTGTTCCAAACCAACTCGGGTAGTGCGCGTTACAAGAGAACTTGCTATGATTCTGTGGCTTTGCATGATACCACTCCGAGCGGCAGGCAAGTAATATCTACTGCATTCCACACCACGACTAAAGCGTCCTATACGAACTCTATTATCATCAACGAGTAATTCTCCGGCAGCCGACCATCTGTCAGGCAGAAGAACCATGTCGTCATAAGTTGGGCTATCTAGAGAAGTTGAATTATATAGGTTAACTTCTGATTCAGAAGCCCCCATTCTGATGTTCAAATATTCTCGATTTCTTTCACTGATTCTTAGCAAAACTTTTATCTCATTACGTTGTTTGCCACTCAACCGCATTAATTCTGAAATGGAATTCAGATCAAAGCAATTTTTGAGTTCATCCTGCAATTCTTCTCTAAAAAAATTTGTATCTTTGATAATAATGCCTAATTTTTGGCGAATTTCTTTAGACAGATCTGACAATTTAAAGGGCCTCTCACGCATATCTAACTTGTCAAGTATCTCCTGAATTTCTTCTTTCGGCGTAGTGAGACCGGTCAAAAGTTCGCTTAGTATATCCATAACTCCATACTGAAAAGGAGAAAAAAGGCTTAAATGAAATAACCCGTTAAAGGCACCGTGCAAAGCATACACCAATGTAGCAAAATATGTCTTGCCGGTGTTACTAGGACCAACAAACACCGTCAACGGACGCAGATCGATGTTCGCTTCCGCAATGGGACCGAAATTTTTAACAGCGATTTCAACTTTCGGATGTTGTCGTGTATCTTTGGCTTCACTCATCATTATTTCCCCTAATCTGGCTTGTCTCTACAAGCGCGCTTGTATAAAGATTAAAAAATAAATCGGGTAATTTGTTGACCCTCGTCGGAGTAGCGAGCACAACTCGCTCTTACAGAAGAGGGTGCTGATGTACATTACCGAATTAAATTCTAAACCTTCATCAAAGTGCACCTACCATCTACGCGTTAGAAGAATGTCAAATACGGTTTTCCAACAATCTCCCGCCATAACAGGACAGCGAGTTCGCGGGCGTGGTAATCGCCCCACATTGAAGCCTCTCCGCACGGGATTTTCCTGCCCTCTGGCACATAATCCCAACCATTGGGACGGTGATACACCGAATGTAATAGCAATCCTTGATGTGTATCGGATTCCGAGAGATACGGTTCAGCAAAAAGCGTCTTGGCAACCGTTAAGCCTGCTTGATAATAAGAGTTCCCCGCATCCGATTCACCATGATTTTTGAGGTAGTTGCCGAGTCGAATGAGTCCTTGTGCTGCAATCGCCGCCGCAGAACTATCCACCGGTTCATGATCATTGAACGGATCCGCGGGAACTGTCAAATAATCACCGAGTTCTGCTAAACCGGGGGCACCTGTATCCCAATACGGGATTCCATCTTGCGCTGTGTTCTCAATATAGAAATCGGCGGTGGCTTCCGCAGCTTTGCGTATATGTGCAGTTGCCAAGTCATACCCACCGAAAGGTTCAAGGGCATCTTCAGTCAGTGTATCAAAAAACTCAAGCTGCTCTGCGTAGCCAGTAATAATCCATGCCAATCCACGCGTCCACGTTGTAAACGGCGAATACCCCTGTTGTGTACTTGGGCAGCGGTAGTTCCCATCGTTCGTATTGAAGATAGATTCATGCACAACCCGTCCACGCAGATCGAATGCATCGCGTCCCTCGCCGTAATAGACGTTATAGGCTGCTGTCGTCTGCGAATGCTGGAGCAAGCGTTCCAGTAGATTAACAGCGACATCGCCTTCACCCATCAGCACTGCACCGAGCGTATGTCCGACTGCCAACACCCGTAGTGAGCGGATCGTATCCGAAAAGAGCGAATGCGGCCCGTTGAAAGAGGCAATGTACCCCGTTCCATCTTTAATGCGGGTCCAGCGACTCGCTTGCACGGCGGCGGAGGCTTTCAGCGCGAGTTCATAGAAATGCATCTCGTTATCGTCCCACGGAATCACACCCTCCCGCATGAGGCGACGGAGATTGCCGTAAGTGGAAACGTTGTTAAACCCATGGTCGTGTACACCGATGTGTGTGACATGCGGTGCCATCTTTTCAATCGTGTTCCGTCTACCGATCTCAAGGAACTGCTCATCACCTGTGGCATCAAATTGGAGGATGGCAGAACCGAATTGGAACCCTTGTGTCCATTCGGTCCAGCCGCGTGTCGTGTAGGTGCCGGCAACGGTGAAGACAGGGGTGCCTTTTTCAGAGGGCCACGTGTCCTCAATGGCTAAAATCTTTTGACCTGAGTATTCAAAAAGCCTCTCAATCTGAGGTTTCAGGTCAGTGACACTTAATGAATCGTTTATTTGCATTGTCCTATAGTTGCCTCCTCAGTGCATTTATTAATTCTAAAACTGCATCACGATGCGTTTTCGGAATCAGCATCTTTATAGCGTTCGCATATCACTTCAATGAGATTGGTTGTGGACTTACCGGGAACGTTCAACCCAACGATAACCTTGCCACCATTCGCCTCAACGACATCCCTTTCAACAAGCTGCTCCAATTTATAGTCGCCCCCTTTAACGTGGATACTCGGCTTGAGTTCGGAGAGCAAATCAATCGGCGTTAATTCTGGAAAGATGACGACGTAGTCGACGCATTCTAACCCAGCGAGCCTCTCCGCGCGCTCCGCTTCAGGTACAAGTGGGCGATTCTCACCTTTGAGTTGCCGCACCGAACTATCGCTATTGACCGCGACCACGAGCAGATCCCCGAGTTGGCGGGCCGCTTGAAGATACCGGAGATGTCCCAAGTGTAGTACATCAAAACAACCATTGGTCGTGACAACAACGTCACCGTCTGCTTTTGCTTGTTGGAGACGCGAGGCAAGTTTACTACGATGATAAATCTTTTGGCTTAACATATTCTATTTTTGATAAGAGGGATCTCGTTGCTTTAATTGCAGGTTTTAAAACGTTAATAGTCTATCACGCTTTTGACTGTTTGACAAGTTTTTCCTTCCAGTTGTATCCGAATCCTACGAATCAGATTATTGCCCAATTCCTAACTTTGTGCTATAATAAAACGGAAATTGCAGTAAATTCAAACTATCAGGAGAAAAGAGATGACAGAGAAGAAAGAACATACCCACCACAGATTACCTATTTGCACACTCGGCGCGACAGGACACGGTAAAACAACATTGACAGCGGCGATAGCAAAAGTCGTCGCGAGAATTGGGGCGATTCACACAAATGGAGACAGCGATTTTGAAGCGCAACTGCCTATTAACCACCCAATCCGAGAAGGGGTCGGCATTACCTACCGCAAGATCGCGTATGAAACCAGCGGCAAACTTTATACACAAATTGACTGCGAAACACACCTTGATGTGGTCAAAATGTTAATCAGCGGTTCACCGGCTATTCAGGGAGGGATTTGGGTAGTGAATGCTGTTGAGGGAATCACACCCGATTCCGAGGCGCAGCTTCGTCTTGCGCACCAGATGCACCTCCCAACAGTGATTTCCTTTCTCAATACAGGCGGCATTCCAAAAGATGATGAACTCTTGGACATCTGCCTACAAGAGATGGATGAATTGCTGAGCGAGCGTGGATGGGGTGAAGAAACCGCACCAATAATCGTCGGTGATGCGCGCAAGGCTTTACTGTACAAAGGAGACAAGCTCACATCCACCCAATGGCAACCGATCGTTGACCTCATTTTCGCGATGAACCGTGCAATGCCGGCACCCGTGGATACCGCACACTTACCACTCATTATGCCAATTCACGAAATCATCGAGGAAGCAAAGGATCAAGTATCCATACGTGGTAAAATTGTACAGGGGCAACTCGCCGTCGGACAAGCAGTAGATATTGTGGGTAAAGGTGACAGGATTAAGACACGTATTCTCAGTACAAAGGAAGATGAAGTGAGCGTCGAATCCGAACCCGATTGGTTGTCTGTTGGACAGGTGCTTTGCCTACCAAAGACAATTAAATCACATTCTGAATTTACTGCGCTTATCTATCTGCTGACGCACGAAGAGAGCGGTACACATATCCCGCTCATCGAAAACGATAGACCTGACATCTACCTCTGGAGTATTGATATGCCAGCACACCTAAAACTCCCGCCAGAACTCTCTCTTATTACGCCGGGGGCGTATGCCCATGTGTCCCTCACGCTTGATTTACCGTTAGCAATGGAGGTCGGCACCCGATTTGAGGTGAAGAAGATGGGGTCTCGGATTGGTCTCGGTGTTGTGACTGGCGTGGTATGATCTCTTTATGAATCGTTGGCGAGGTTACAAACCTCGTCAGCAACATAGTGGAATGCGTTAGATCTAAATCTTTTGTCCAGCAGCAATTGCGTCTTGCAGCATGAGATCGCCGGTATACAAAGCACGTCCTATAATCGCACCACTGGCACCGATCTGTTTCAAAGCGGCTACATCAGTAAGCGATGTTACTCCACCCGAACCAATCACATTCGCAGGGACAGCATCAATAATATCTGCTGTTGCGTCAACATTCGGTCCCTTGAGCATACCGTCGCTCTTGATGTCAGTGTAAATAAACGTTTGTACCTCTGTCATCTCTCGTGCGAATTCAACGGCAGACTTCTGAGATACCTCCAACCATCCGTCTGTTGCAACCATCCCGTCTCTCGCATCAATACCAACAGCGATGCGCGCGCCATATTTCGCACACGCCTGCTTCACCAGACTCGGTTGTTTGAGGGCAACCGTGCCTAAAATGGCGCGATCCACGCCTAACGCCAAAACCGCTTCTAACTGTTCCATACTACGGATGCCACCGCCAAGCTGGACGGGTATATTAAGTGCAGAGACAATCTCGCCAACGATATGGAGATTCGATGATTCACCTTGAAACGCACCATCTAAATCTACGAGGTGCAAGTATTCCGCTCCCTCGGCTTGCCATTGGTGCGCCATTTCCATTGGTGCGTCTGAGAAGACAGTCTCTTGTTCCGCAATACCCTGCACCAGATTTACACATTTTCCACCGCGAAGATCAATTGCCGGTAGTATTTGCATTTTTAATTTTCCTTGCGGTTCGTTGAGGTGGGTTGGAGGACTGAAAGTTCCTCTCCGTATACCCGCTCTCCATTACATTACGAGCTACGCGCCTTAGTTTATTTTTTTCACCGAAACCCTCAAACATAGTTAAGACTTAACCAGAAACCTGCGCGTAATGGAATGGAGCGCAGCCCAGGAGTACATAGTTAAAAAACCTTTCCACTATTCATCTCGGAAGATACCGAGTAACTTCAATTGTAGGATTGAGATAAAAAAAAAAAAAAAAAACAGCACCCAGCCGATTGTCGCCGTATAGCCGAGGCGCATAAACTGAAAACCGTTTTTGTAGAGATACATTACGATCGTTGACCCCGCATCCGCAGGTTCACCACCGTTTGTCAAAATGAATGGAAGATCAAAAAG
>JAKZUG010000751.1:0-10084 GCA_047516705.1 Candidatus Poribacteria bacterium
ATAGGGAGGCGACAACCTCCCTATTTTCTTACCTATATTATACCCGATACACCCTTTATTTACAAGGGGTTATGGGCATTTTTTCAAAATTTTTCCAAGTCCAAAACGACTTATTCCGTTTAGTTTTATCAAATTTATTGAATTATTCGGATTTTGAACGTTCTTTTCCTATATCCGGTGCGGTTAGGAATGCAGATCGCATTTGGTCGAGTACGCCGCAAAACCGCACCTACCGGGCCTGGGGGAAAATTGGAATTACCGATTTAAATACTTAATCTTCACCAAACCGCACCTACCAAGTCTGGCCACCAAAATTGGACTAACCGGATGGAAAACTAAATAGCCCTAATGATGCTTTTCTTGCTTATGAAATGTATTTGTGTCATAATAGTTGTCAAATAATAAAATGACTCTTGGATTAACTCCGATGAAGGGGTAACCTTAGCAATGATGAACCGATTAGATGACAACGATCCTCCGATTACGTTTGAAAGTTTAGGACTCAAACACAAACGTTCGTACACCGTTCTGGTTGTATGTCTCCTTTTCTTATTTCCCCTTTTGATGATTATGGGTTGTGGACCATTGGTAACCACCGATCCACAATCCAGTATCTTTCCTGAAGATTCCGATGTAGATACACGTCCCGAAAAGACGTGGCCCGTGGAACGAACACTCATCAGCAACGAAGTCAACTGTATTGCAGCCGATCCAGCCAATGTTTGGATTGCGACAGCGCGAGGGGTTTCGCGCTGGGAACGCAACCCAAACAAATGGGTCCACTACACGATGGAAGACGGACTCGCGAACGATATGGTAAACGCCGTCGCAATTGATGGACAGTGGGTCTGGTTCGCTACGGATGAAGGCGTAAGCCGCTACGACATGGAGACGGACACCTTTTCAACCTTCCGTAGCATTGATGGACTCGCGAGTGACCAGGTCTCCTCCATCGCGGTGGACGGAAACTACGTCTGGTTCGGAACGTCTAACGGACTCAACCGTTATGACAAAACGATTGACAGTTGGGCAGTCCGCACCCGGAAAGAGGGCTTGATCAGCAGAGTCATTACAACCATCGCTGTCGAGCCAGAGTACGTCTGGGTCGGCACGGATAGAGAGATAAACCCCGATCCTCATGGATGGGATGAGGACCCGAGGTTCAGCAGAGGTGGCGTGAGTCGCTACCATCGGGATACCGATTCTTGGAATAACTATACAAAATCAGATGGTTTAATAGACAACGAAATCGCCACGATTGCAGTGGATGATGACAGTGTTTGGTTTGGCACCCAAAAAGAAGGTGTCAGTCAATACAATAAAGTCGATCAAACGTTCATCAAAACATTTACAAAAACAGATCTGCTGAAAAGCAACATGATCACCTCCATCCGTACAGATGGCTTTCAGGTCTGGTTCGGGACTGCCAATGCAGGGGTGCATCGTTTCATCAAACCTGTTAATACTTGGGTGCATTACACCAAAGCAGACGGGTTGTCGAGCAATCACGTGAGTTGGATTACGACCCAAGGTAACGATGTCTGGTTTGGCAGTAAAGAAGATGGGGTAAGTCGCTTTGACAAGGTAAGCGGCGAATGGACAATTTACAAGCAATCCGATTTTCTGGCGGATAACGATGTCCGAGACATAGCACGCGATGCAGACGGAAACCTCTGGATGGCAACAGTGGCGGGTATCTCTGTTTACTCGCCGCAAACGCGCATCTGGGAAGTCGTCTCCAAAGAAGATGGACTGCCAACCCCTTACATCATGTCGGTTCATATTAGCCGTCAGTCGAATAGCCGTCAGCCATCAGCCATCAGTGGTCAGTTAAGAGATGGACCTGTTGAACCAGAGTCCTCTTTAACTGATAACCGACAACTGAAAACTGAAAACTATAAAACTGACAGCCGACAACTGACAGCGAGCGAAGTGAGCGAACTGAAAACTATTCCCGCCGAAAGCCATTCCTCACAGATTTGGATAGGCACAGATCGTGGGCTCGGTTCATGTACACACCTTGGCGGACAGTGGGCATTTCATCTTCCTACTGAAGGCGAAGCTTTCGTGACAGCTATAGCGACTACTGGAGAGGTTTCAAACCCCGCCAGCGACGGACAACAGATTTGGCTCGGTACGAACGCGGGGCCCGCGGTGTACGACGCGACTTCTGAAAAATGGTCGCTACTTGCACTACCGGACGCACCCAAGAACCCACTTATATTGTCAGTCCTCTGTCGCCGTGCGAACGTCTGGTTTGGTGGCACAGATGGTATTTGGCGATATTCTATTGCGGATAAGCAGATGCACCCAGCTGCTGAGGGACTTCCTGACCCCTATGTTAATGTGCTGCTTTCCACAGCCGAAAAGGAAAAAAACGTACTTTGGGCGGGAACACACGGCGGACTTGCCAGATATGATGCTACCCAGCAGCGGTGGGTCTCTGTGCCTTTAGGAAAACAGGGGGCAAAAGAACTGTTGTCCCCTCCGAGTGTTACCGCGCTCGCTTTTCGAGATGGGACTCTCTGGATTGGCACACCACAAGGTTTGGGAAGTTGGACGCTCGCATCTAAAGTGTGGAAACCCGTACCAGATGTGCCCTATAATATTCGAGATATCGTGTATGATGAAGAGGGAACACTTTGGTTAGCGACCTCTGTCGGTCTCGTTGAATATCATCCGTTAGCAGGTGAAAAAGTGATGCATCAGTCCCGTCCGGTGCGGGAGCCGTTACTTGAAACAAGTGTTTCACACATCAAATTTGATGGGGATTATATCTGGCTCTCGAACTGGCATTCTTCGCGGAACGGTGGTATTGTACGCTTTCATCGTCCGACGGAAACGTGGCAGCATTTCACACGCTTAGATATTTTTCAGTCTACTCAGAAACAAACGATGACAGTGTTGCGTTGGACTTATGTAGATAAAGAGGCTGCTTGGTTCACAACAGACTTCGGTGTCCTTCGGTACGATAAAGCAAAAGATACATGGCAACATTTTACAATGAAAGATGGACTCTCTTCAGACGATCTGGACAAGATTGCTGTCAGTGAAAAGAGTGTGTGGATAGTTCCGATGATGGGTATGGAGTTGAACCACTATAATAAAGAAACTGGCACATGGGAAGTTATCACCACGCCGGATCGTAGAGAAGAAAGTGAAAAATTGAGAGGGCTCGCGGTTGATGGACCGGAGGTTTGGTTTGGATCCGGACGAACTCTCACTCGTTACAATGAAGATACTAAGGAATGGAAAGAATTCAAGCCGAAAGATGGTTTGGCTGGAAGAGGCACTGAATGGATTACGATAGATGATGAATTCATCTGGGTCGCGCGCTCGGAATGGGATAGAAGCAGTAACCGTCCGCTATCCCGATACGATAAAAAAACGAAGGAGTGGAGTACGTTTTCAACCAATGACGTGCTTGCTGCGAAAACTATTAAACGCATTATCGCGACAAAGAACGATGTATGGATACAGTACAGACCCTGGGATAATGCGGTTACCCGATATGACAGACGCAATCGTGAGTGGACAACAATCACCTCGGAACGTGGCACTCTTGAACTCGCTGCGGACGATGACTATCTCTGGTTGGCTGTGCCAAATAATGGACTTCGGCGGTTCCATTTCGCCTCTGGTACTTGGACAGCATTTAGAAACCTGAAAGGGTTGCTGCATAACCACGTCGGTGAATATGCACTTGCAGTCGATGAGGACTATGTATGGGTGGGTACCATCCGCGGGCTTTCCCGTTACGATAAACAGAAGGAATCCTGGACTCCGTTCACGCCTTTGCCGACGCTCTCTGGACGTACCGTCCGAACGTTGGACACAGACGAACGGTTCGTGTGGGCTGGTACCGACAACGGTGTGTCTCGCTACGATAAGGTTTTGGGGACATGGAAGAATTATCGGCAGACGGGAGGGGAGGAGGAGATAGCAACCCACGACGGTCATTGGAACCGACACCGTCCCAAATCACGTGGCATGCTCTCCGATAATGCGGTAAGTTCTATTGTGGTTGATGAGCAATACGTCTGGGTCGGCACCCGAGATGGGGCGAACCGCTTTGATAAGATTGCGCTCCGCTGGGACCAATACAAAACCGAGCACGGATTACCCGCCAACAATGTAACTTCTGTCAGCAGTGATGGCAACAATATCTGGGTAGGTACTAATTCTGGTATTGGGAAGTACCCGCGAACCTCCGATGATCTCAATGCTTGGATCGCTTACACATCAGGAACCGAAATCCAGCCGTCCGCTGTATCCAAAGAGTTCGCGGAGTCATTGGTCACCGATGAAATTTGGTGTATCACGGCAAGCAAGAAACATGTCTGGGTCGGTACCCGGCGTGGTGTGAGCCGATACGACATCGGTAGGGACATCTGGCGGACAATCACAAAAGAGGACGGGCTCGCGAGCGATGAAGTGAGTTGTATCGCTATTGACGGTGATAGCGTCTGGTTTGGCAGCGATAATGGTGTAACGTTTTACAATGAAAAGACAGACGTTTGGGCTGCCTATACGACAGCAGATGGACTTGTCAACAATAAGGTCACTACTATCGGTGTTGATGGCACAGAGGTGTGGATCGGCACTTACAATGCAGGTGTTAGTCGGTTTGATCGGGTCGCGGATACTTGGACAACCTATACGCGTAAAGATGGCTTAACACATAACGGTATCCTCTCTATGGCTATTGATCGTACTTATGTCTGGTTTGGCACCTACCGCGGCTTGAGCCGTCTCGATAAACGCACAGGCATCTGGACGACCTTCACAGAGTCGTACGGACCGGAGGATATTTTGCGATAGTCATCAGTTGTCGGCTATCAGTCCTCGGCCTCAATAAGGGGTTTTCGTTTAATCAGAGTCTCTTTCTGATGCTTTTCGTCTTCGCTATCTATCCTGAAGTCCCTCGATCCCTTCTTCATTGAAGCGTCGCACCTACTGTGCACCGGACATTGATGTTTTGAAACCCAACGTGTGCTGGCTTGGGCAGCCGACACCTCCGAGTCATCAAGCATAGCAACATTGGCAGAGCGTTACTTACCGCCATTTCGCAGTGCACTTAGCACTTCTGCCGCGCCAGTACGGACTTCCACGCGAGGATCATCAAGAAGTGGTTCCAGCAAAGGAATCACACGGGGGTCGCCGATGTTCTTGAGCGTGATAACGATGTTCGGAACGGTGTATACGTTGCGCGCCAGATCGTCGACCAGCGCGTGGAGTGCTTTCTCTATATCGACTTGGATCATGTAGATTGACTGGATCAAACGCATTCCCGGGTGCGGGTCACGTTGTATCTCTCGTTCGAGAACCTCAACCATGTGTGGATATGAAAGCATTCTGAGGCAGTGCGCTGCGCGCAACCGCGCCCAGTGCGATTCAGTAAGCGTCGCGTCCTTAAACGAAGGTGGATTCGGTGCTAGTACGTTCAGCAACGGCTGGACTGCTGGCTCGCCAACAACGTGAACCAACATCCTCGTCGCCGTATTGTCATCTCCAGGTTTTCCCTCACCGAGACGCGCGATCCAGGAGTTAATCTCCTCCTTTGATAAGGGTTCCATCTCTGCAACTGAAAGCGGGCTGATGACAACCGCTTCACCGGGTTGCAACGAGAAGGAAATTGACTTTGCAGATGTATTTCGCCACTCCGGCCCATCGTCCACAAAGAGTGTCTGCCGGTCTTCCAAACCATCAAGCGTAAGGATAGAGAGCTTCACCTGTATAGCATCCACCCAATGAGACGGGATGCGTATCCTTCGGTCCGAAAACCCCTGACGACTGTAGGCAATGAGAGTCTGGTCTTTCCAAAGAACCGGGCATACGACCTCGTCGTCGGTGATGATCACTGTCGAGGCTTTGGACACGTCGGCGTTCCGGCGATAGTACCACGGCACGACCTGTAAACAGAATTGCTCAATCAATCCGGGAAGGGACTCCGGATCCTGCATAATCTCGGGCTCGGTATGCATCGGCGTGTAGGCACTCAATTCGGCGGGCAGTGAGGTAAAGTTCTTGGGTTTGCCCAGCCAATCCTTACGGGCATATGTCATCTCATCATAGTGCCAGGTCATCGGCTGGAGTCCCAGGAACGGGTCCTTGCGTAGCCAGTATACTGAGCCCTCACTGGTCACATCAATTTCCTGGTTTCTCCAGTAGCGGAGTATCTTGCGCTGTGCCGCCATTTCGTCTTCGATGCTCAAACCAAGGTATGGACTGATCGGTTCCCCAGGCCCCGAAGCGCGCATTGAGTGGAACGCATCGATGTGAATAGTCCCGGCTTCCTTCAATTCGGGAATCATCTCGATAAGTTGGGAGATGCGCTGCTGGGCGTATCCAAGCTCCCACTCACGGGCATAGCTAATCTGGTAGGACTGCATGCCGTAGAACACCTCTCCCTTGATGGGGTTGCCCGAGGAGTCCTTCGCAATGATGTCTCCGGCGAGATACTTATCCCACAACGGGCTTTCCATGTACGCATCGAACATGTTGAGGTGCAAGCTGATCGTGGTGTTGTATGCTTTCGCCGCCTCGATCAGCCACTTCAAGCTGTCCAGTGCTGTTGAATCTTGTGGTCGTTTCAGGCGCGCATTGACTTCGTTCCATGCAGGATATTTGGAATCGTGCCCGTTATATTGCCATCCGACCAGATAGACAATCTTGGGAATGCCTAAGGTGATACTGTCTATCCTTCTCAGAACGTTGAGTGCATCGGAGAAGGTCAGGTAGACCTTATCAACGTTCCCTTCGCCGTCGCGGCTACAGAGAAAGAACTTTATAACCAGTGTTTTGTTGTAGTCATGCATCCATGGACGCTCAGGGCTCCGCGTCTTCGTCCAATCGTAATACGCGCCGGAGACCTCATTCGTCGTGGTGCCATCATTAAAGCGTTTCATGTGTATGTTCGTATCCGTCTCATTCAAGTTTGTCTGGCGCGGCGTGGTGCCCGGACGCTCACCCGCTTCAGTGAAGCCAGTCTCGGCTTTCACGGTTGACACAATCAATCCCATAGCCAATGCTAACGCCCAAATGCAGGGCTGAATGGCTACATACTTCATCTTTTTCCCCATGCAAAATATCCCTTTCTGCTAATTTTGCGTAAGTCCTGTAAATAATGATGCGAAAACTGACAGGGCCCCTCTAAACTGCCCTGCATCACAACCCATCAAAGAAATAATAACATATTTGGCAAAAGGAGTCAAAAAACAATTTTTTCTTGACTCCCTCCCTGAAATGTGATACCTTTGACAAAATCAAGATACATTGAAGCAACACAGTCAATAACCCCCGAATAAATTTGGGGGCTTGTCCAATACGGCAGCCAAGCCTATCGGTTGAACGAGGGTAACTTATTGACTACAGTAATATATCGCAGTATCTGTGTGTGGCAGCACGAACAATGGTTGTAAAACGATATGTCGAACTGGTAGTAGGCATGTCTAAGGATGCTCCCAAAGTCTCAACCCTCTTGGATACTGTGATCTGTAAGGGGAAACATATACCTACGAAAGTAGAGAGCCGAAAGGTCATTACCTGTTTTTCTTAACAGCACCGGGTCAGGTTGGATTGGAGATGGTGACAGCACTTGCAAAAAGAAGCAGCCCACTGGAAGAAATCGCCCACGAGTCTGTGGCGAAAAAACAACTCGCACCCCACTTCGGGGAATCTATAATATAAAAGGAGAGGGCATTCCTCCCCCAGCTAAAGCAAGGGGTATCCTGCCCGAATATTTTGATGAACTGCCCAAAATGTCAACACCCGTATTTCGTCAAAAACGGATGCGTCAACAATCGGAAACCACGCTATAAATGTAAAGCCTGCTACTACCAATGGACCCGTACGACTCCACGAGGACACCCACCTGATCACAAGAGATTGTCTGCGCTATTGTATTGTCAACTATAGGTTTCTGAATGCTGAACACTGGTGGCTATTTCTCCTGACTGCTGAAGGAACCCAATAAGATATGGAAATAAACACAGGTACCCGGAAGTACTTGATCCCTGGCTTTCTCCTCTTACTATTGAACTGCTCTTTTGTGTTCTACGCTGAGGCGGAAGATGTGTACAGTCTATTCGGTAAGTTGTTCTTATCCGGGCGCGTCGAATACGATTTTACAAACAGAAGAAACTTCCTTGCAGATACAGAGGAAGAGCGCGTCAGGCAAGACGATTTCGATTTCGACCGTCTCTTTCGGCGCGGCTTCCACAGTGTCATGGTGATTGAGGAGACCGCAGGCAGTGTCAAAAATATCCTAAGTCTCGGCGAGGTTCCGACAACCTTCACGAAATTCACGTTTGATCAGATTGACTTGAGCGGTGTCCGTTGGGAGGTCCGATCCAATAGCACCGATTGGACGATTCTAATGGTGCCGGGTTTGCTTAACCGATTGAACGGCCAAGAGGGTCAGATAGAAGGCTCCGGCATCGGCTTGCGCGAAGTTACGAAATTCGGAAAAACGCAGTTAGGGCTTTCTTGGTACTTCCGCGAGGTACCCGTATGGGCAGTGGACCTGGAAACCAATTTCACCAACTACGGGTTGAAAGCCGAGGTGGCTGTCACGCCGAAAAGCGCGTTGCAGAAAAACTTGAGATCGCGTTTTGAAGCAACAACAACAGTGCTCAAAGCATTTCAGACCGTCGGCGACACGATCTTTCAGGCGGAAGCGTTTCGCGTCGGTCCGCGGTTTGATGCCTCCCGCTCTGTCGGTGATAATGATGATCAAGATCGTTACTCCGATAACACTTTTCTTGACCCGCCTTCCCTGATTATTCCCGGAGACCTTGATAAAAACAACAACGGCATCTTCGACTATGAAGATGACATTCTGTTGTTTGATGTTGACGAAGATTTCCTTGATGAAAGCGATCGGAACAACAACGGCATCCGGGACGAGGAGGAAAACGACATAGACCCGAATTACGAATTTGATGTCGGGCTGCAAGGAATCCGGTTGTTCATGAACCGGAAGATAAGCCGCCAGGCGAGTGTCGTAGATCTGGATCTTGGGCTACAAATGGAGAAAAATATCAAACTCAGAAATACACCCTCTTCAACCAAAGCGTTCGCTAACCTCGTTTATCGAAAAGAACTTGCCCGGGCTTCTTCGCTCATTTTCGAGAACGAACTCAAACTGGTGAAGGATCGGATTCCTGACGAAACGTGGTATTACGCTGGATTTTTGGGAAGACAAGACGAACGCCTCTATCGCTCGCAACCGGAAATCCAGAAAATGGAGAGAGAGGGAGATCTGCAATACTTCTATGTTGATGGGGGTGCCGAGGTCGAAAAACGACGTAGGGATCCGTTGTTGATGCAGAACGACCTGATTAACACCGCCAAAATCACGTATGAATATCTCGGAATTGACCGGATGGTCACAACGGCGCGTGCCAAGATTCAGTACGATTACGATTTCGACAGAGATAATGAACATTACGAAGTCGGCATTTTCAAGACGCTGTATCGCTTGCGTCCTTCTAAATCGCTGGAAATCAGTCCAATGTTCAAGTATACCATCCGCAACGGTTTCCGGATGGCAGAGGACCGGATCGAATACCTTCCTCTGACAGGTGAAATCGACGGTGAGGAGATCTCACGCGGGCTGCGACTGCGCCTAATTGAACGTACGCATGTGCGTGACATGGCTCCTGCCCTTATCCTCAAAGTGGTCTATCAGTTCACAAAAACCATCAAAATTACCGGTGGTGGGCAAATTCTCCTGTTCAACGATATGCTTGACAACGATAACGATTTTGTCCGTCAAGCGTTGTTGGCTGAGATGGAGAAAAGTTTTACGGCTTACCGGAAGCAGCTTTTTCTGCATATCGGCGCACGATACATTGACCAGCGCGCAATCGGGAGTGTTAACGACCAGAATTACATGGAAATTTTTGTGCGTGTCTTTGGCAAGTTCTAATAAAATGAGGGCGGTTCATAAAAGAAGTTGCGAAGTGTCAGGATAATGGGTATCCTTTAATGAAAAGCAAACATTCAAGGAGTATCCGATATATTATCCTAACATGAAAGAATATATCAGATTTCTGTGGCTCATGTCAAGAGTAAGTGCCTT
>JAKZUG010000752.1:0-2508 GCA_047516705.1 Candidatus Poribacteria bacterium
TGACTATGTTCTATGTGTCGAAAACGAGGATCGGGGTGCACCCGGATTAGACGGTTTTGCACTCGGTGGTAGATACCTTCGACAATTCCTTTAGTGGTTGTCAGTCGTCAGAGGAACTGAGTACTGAGTACTCAGCAAAATAGCAACTATCCATCAGTCACCAGTGAAAGTCGCGACCGGGAGGTCGCTCCTACAGAAGACGGAATCGAGAATCGGCGATTTTCCTACCGGAGAACTGAATGGCTCTGCACCAATTCCGCTATCTCTTGAAATTGATTGGGATTTGTGTTAATCTACAAATGTATCCCATTCTCCCCGAAACGACGACTCAAAAAATGGAAAAGCAGTTACAACCGAAATCACAGAGAATCGCCATTCTTGCCGAAGGTTCATTCGGTGTCCTTGAATCGAAAACCGCTACGGTCTTAGTCCGCTATCTTCCTGACAACGTGGTTGCAGTCATCGATAGCGACAATGCGGGACGGGATGTCAGCGATGTCATTGAGATTGGTGAGGGTATCCCAATTGTTGGCGATCTCACCGAAGCAATGCAGTTTGATCCGACGATGCTCGCTATCGGCATTGCACCACCCGGCGGCGAGTTACCACATCCTTGGCGCGCAATCCTCCGCGAGGCGATACACAACCGCCTACATGTCATGAGCGGACTCCACCAATTCCTGAGTGAGGACGCGGAACTGTCCGAACTGGCAGTGGCACACGATGTGCTGCTGTGGGATACCCGAAAACCACCTACCGACCTACCCGTTGCGACGTGCAAAGCCGCAGATGTCGATGCCACGATTATCCTGACTGTGGGCTCAGATTGCCGTGTCGGAAAAATGTTATCTGGGATAGAGGTGACGCGTGCTGCGCGGGCGCGTGGCGTGAACGCCGAATTCTGTCCGACAGGGCAAAACGGGATCATGGTCTGGGGTTGGGGTATTGCGATCGATGCAGTCGTCTCTGATTTTACTGCTGGTGCAGCAGAGCAGATTGTGCTGGAAGGTGCGAAGAACCACGAGTTACTTATCGTTGAAGGGCAAGGTTCGTTGGTACATCCCGGATACTCAGGCGTGACACTAAGCCTACTTCACGGAAGTCTACCGGATGCGATGATCTTTTGTCATCAACCCTCGCGCGATACCGTTGCGCGGTACACGGTGCCGTTACCATCGCTACCTGAAATGATTGCACAGTATGAGACGTTGGCTGCACCGATAAAACCCGCTAAAGTGATCGGACTCGCATTGAATTGTTTTGATCTGTCCGATGCCGAGGCATGTGAGGCAGTTCATCAAGCAGAAGCAGAAACCGGATTGCCTGCAACGGATGTCGTACGGTTCGGTACGGATAAACTCGTTGATGTTATTCAGAAAGTGCATAGGGAAATAGGGAGAAATTCCAATGAGCGAACCCAAAACGGCTGAAACATTAGAAATGCCTAAGCATACGCATGTCGAAATTTCGGTTAAGAATTTCGGTCCAATTGCAGATGCTACAATAAATCTTCATCCTTTGACAGTATTTGTAGGCCCGAGCAATACAGGGAAAACCTATTTCTCCACCCTTATTTATGCACTGCATGGTACTTTTAACGGTTTCTCACAATTACCAAGGCGGCTTGGACCTTTTAGTTCCCTCAGTTCCACTGACATTCGCGCAATTCTCAGAAAGCAACACACGCTTGATCGGCCGTTTAAGTTTTCTGACTTACCACAAGAAATTCGTACTATGTTGCAGTCAGAAATCAAGGCCCCGGAAGGTCTCAAGGCAGAACTCGAACGCTGTTTCGACCTAAATTCAATAACGGAACTTATTCGTTTAAAAGGCGGTCAACGCGATGAAATGACAGTTTTTCTTAAAGTCAATGATTAAAACCAAAAACTATGGAACTTTAACTTGGAGGTCTCTGAATCAAACCTTACGACCCAGGCATCGATTAACAAAAATTTAGTCCTTTACCCCAAAGAACGGTTCATATCAAAAGGGCAAATTGCCATTGAAAATTTAATGTTTGAACGTTCTCTTGAATTAAACAGATATACAGAAGACAGAGCCTACTTACCAGCCGCCCGAAGTGGAATTATGCAGAGTCACCGAATGATAGCCAGTTCACTTGTCGAGCGTGCGACTCGCGGAGGACTCACACCGTTAGAGATTCCAACCTTTTCTGGAATAGTCGCAGATTTTATGCAACAACTCATACTCTACAAAGAATCCGAGGTCCCTGACGAAGGAATAACACAGCTTGCCGAAACCATAGAATCTGATGTGCTCGCTGGTCAGATACTCATGAAGCCCGCACCGAGTGGATATCCAGAATTTCTCTATCGGCCACACGAAACAGGGGAAGAAGTACGTCTTACACGCGCAGCGTCCATGGTATCCGAACTTGCCCCTGTTGTGCTTTTTCTCCGCGGTGGGATCCGTGCTGGCGATATGCTTATTATTGAGGAACCGGAGGCGCATCTGCACCCCGGTGCACAAACTGAGATAGCACTAATC
>JAKZUG010000753.1:0-4111 GCA_047516705.1 Candidatus Poribacteria bacterium
CCACCGTATAGTTGCCGCAGGCTAAAGAAACGGGCGCGCTGCTGCGGTGCTATCGCTTTAGAAACAATGTCCATGTAGGGGAGCGTCGAAACGCCCATAGCGGAGGAGGATAAAAAATAAAGCCCCAGAAAACAGCCGGCGAGCAACATTGGGTTTCGCTCACCGATTATGATAGTACAGAAAAAGATAGCAAGCCATGCCAAAACGCGAACGCTCATGCCGAACGCATAAAACGGCATTTTGCGCGGGCGATGCTCGAGCAGGTTCGACATCAACAATTGAGGCCACATCCAGCCTGCTGTCATCATTGAACCGGTTAAACCTACCAGAAGGTCGGAGCCGCTTAATTTATGGATAAAAGCAGGAAGCACCGTCGATGAATCCGCAAACGCGAGGTTGATACGCATAAAGGTGCCTTGGAGCAGCGCGAAGCGGAAATTTCGCCGTTGGTCACCTACTTTTTTAGGCATTCTCTTTTTTGTTCCTATCCAAATTCTTTTGTGTATTATAACCGCAGCAATCAAAAATTCTGCGTTTTATCTTTTGACATAATTTTTGCAATTAGGTTGAATTGAATTTTCTACCCTTTCTCTGGCGAGAGAACAAAATTTCCTTTACAGTATACCAAGGTTGTGCTAAATTGCCTACAAACTTTAATAGTAGTAGGCACACTCCCTTGTGCCGTAACAGTAAGGAAACAGATATGGAACCTCTTCGGATTGGATTTCTCGGTGCCGGAGGATTTGCACGGCACACCATTTATCCTGCACTTCATCTCGCCCCAGTCGCATTGCAAGCCGTTTGCGATGCCGATGAAAATCGTGCTAAGGATGCTGCTGGCAAATTCGGTACAGGTAGATATTACACCGATCGACACGAAATGTTTGAAAAAGAAGACTTGGAAGCAGTTATTATCTCCATGGGACCTGACCCGAGACAGCCACTTGTGCTTGAAACACTCGCGGCGGGATATCATGTATTCACACCAAAACCGCCAGCACCTTCTCTCGCGGAAACGATCGCCTTGGCAGAAACCGCAGAAAAACACGGTAAGACACTCATGGTGAACTTCCAGCGGCGGTTCAGTCTCGGTGTGCGAGAGGCAAGGCAAATCATGCAGACCGAATCCTTCGGGCAACTCACCCAACTTTTTTGCTCGTTCTGTAGTGGGAAATATCCGACGGTCAAAAGTTATCTGCTTGATTTTGCCATCCACCATTTCGATTTAGCGAGACACATCGCCGGTGCGGATGTGAAAGAACTCAGCGTTTTTCACAACGAGGTTGATGGGCAAGGCGCATTCGCTGTCGCCGTAGAATATGCCAACGGCGCGGTTGGAAGTTTGCAGTTGAGCAGTCAACGCTTGTGGCAGCGCAATTATGATTACATCGAAATTACCGGACAACACGAATACATCGTTTTAGATGGGTTGTGGGGTGTCCAACACTTTACCGAATCGGGGAACAGTTTCACCTCAAACTTTTCTGATCAGCGAAATGGCGAATTGACCGGTGATGGCATCAGTCTCACTGAGTTTGTTAGTGCTATTCGTGAGGGGCGGGAACCGGTATCGAGTATCCAAGACTGTGTTGGCACGATGCGGTTCTATGATGCCGTGCTGCAACGCAAAAAAGGGGTTATCTCTTTAGTGGATTAGCGGACTCACGTGCTTTTAAAAACACCTGCTTCTTGTAGGCGCGATTTGATGAAGATTTTTTGATCTCGTAGGGGTTGGGTCACCCAACCCTTACACCAAACTTGCTCTCCCAACTCCCGTGCCTCGGCGAAACCGATGATAAACCGATGATAGATGATATTAGAAATGATGTAAAGTTTCCGAAAAAAATTGACAAAAATTGGCTCCGCGTGTATAATTGAGTGAAAATGGTGTGTTTTTCTAAGGATTTTGTAACTTTTTAGGAAAAAATTTGACATTGTTCGCGATCTGTGATATAATTATCAACAAATAGGGTGGCGGAACCGAAAAATGATGCCACCGCTATTTTCACACTTGCATTTCACATAGGAAACTTGAGGATGAAGAACCGACACATTGGGACAACAACGCTACATAATGCTTGTCTTAGGTACAGTTTGCCTGAACGGATCCTATGTCCGTTGGCATGGCTTGTGCACTCGGTTCACATAACAAAGTTTACCCCCCCCCTACTTTACTTACATTAAGTATTTTACTTCATTTACTTTACAAAGTAGATGTAATCGTTCTAACGGTTGTATCTTCTTCGCGCCCGCGCGCCGCCTTCGTCTTGCATGGAGACGCGCATCGCGGGCTTTTGGTGTTGCAGTGCCCGGTGCCGCAGTGGCGGCTACCGCGGCGTGCGACTTTTTTGTTTAACAATAACAGGGGAATGGTGTATCCTAATACCTTCCTCCTCTTAGCGTCATAAATCGGAGGCGTTATGATAATTTCACAGAAATCTAAACGACTCACAGAAATCTAAACGACTCAAAGAATGGCTACCGGTTGCGTTTCTGCTCGTTGTTGGGGTTGTGGTGTGTCTGTTCACAGGAACACCCGCTGTCCCGGTGGAAGCACCGATCGAGAAAATATGCCCGTATCAGACCGAGACACAGACCTGTCCGTATCAACAGGACAGATAACAGATGTTATAATCCATAAGAGATTATGACGCTAACACGTTTTGTCAGGTGTCTTTTGTTATCGTTTTGTTGCATCGGGAGTTCTTTCGATGCATTTGCGCCTTGTCTCCTTGCAATGGGCATTGTGACAAGGTAAAGTGTTTTATGTTTTTGAATTGAAACTTTGTATAACTTTTTGTATTTTACAACCCCTATATGGGAAAGGAAAAAATAACGGAATTAGTCGTTTTGGACTTGGAATTTTTCATTTTTTCAGATTTCACCGCTCATACTTTCGGTGAGAAACTTCGCGAAGATATTTTCATGGCAGTAGTTGTATTTATAGCACGCCTCTGCGAGATACAGGGGCGTGTATCCGGTTGAATAGTGGTGATGCGATCCATACCACGCACGCTTCACAAAAGACCCAAAACCTTCCATTGTGTTCGTATGTATCCCATCAGGCTCCCATTTCTGACTCCGGTTCATCGTTTCATGCTTCATCTCTTTACCGATATAGTTATAGCCTTTATATTGGTCGGTATAGAGTTCGGCATCGTCTGTTTTCACAAACTTCTTGATAAACTCAGCGATTGTGCTACCCTTGACATTCTCTACAAGTTCAGCGACGACTTTCCCACCTCTTGCGACCGCACCAAGCACGACATCTTTCGCCGTTCCGCGCCCGCGCTTACGGGGTTCGCCAACATCTTTATCGTAGTCTTTCTTGCGTTTGCCACCGATATAAGTTTCGTCCGCTTCAACAATCCCTTGTAGCAAGACGTTATCCTTCCCCATTTCGGCACGGATAGCCATCATTATACGCCAACACGTTTTCTGCTTCAGTCCTAAATCGCGTGCGAGTTGACAACTTGAGAGACTTTTCTTGGCATTTGCCATCAGTGAGATAGCGAGAAACCATTTCTGAAGCGGTATCTTCGTCCCTTGAAAGAGCGTTCCGTGTGTCACCTTGAACGTGGATCGGCAATCGTGGCAATTCCAGCGTCCGATACGTCCTATAGCGTGTTCGGTGCGTCGTCTGACGTGTGTAGACTCACAATGTGGACATTCTGGTGATCCCTGCCATCTCAGACGTTCTAAATACGCGATACAATCTTCTTGCGTCGGGAACGTCTCTATAATCTTGATCAAATTCATCAGAAAATGCGCCTCTATTATTTTCGGGGTTGCATTTTTCTGATAGTTTCTGATACAATAATCAGATAAGTGTAGAACCGAGAAAAGCAACCCGCTTTTTTGGGTTCGATAGGGGGCTGCAACCCCCTATTTTCTTACCTATATCGTATCACATAAACCCTTTATTTACAACGGTTTATCGCACTTTCTAACAACTTTTTGCAAGTCCAAAACGCCTAATTCCGAAAAATAATGAGTAAAATGTTGAAAACCCACCGGAACACCATCGGGAACTTCATGATCGCCTTGCTGTTTGTGGGTGGTTGTATTTTCTTCCTGACAGGCAGTTGGGACACCTCAGAGTCTGAAGCAG
>JAKZUG010000754.1:0-6240 GCA_047516705.1 Candidatus Poribacteria bacterium
TAAAAGGTTCTCTGCAAACCCTTGTCAAGCCGAAACGACTTAGATACATAGCACTCCGCCGGAGTGCATTGACTTCAAGGCGGGCTGCTATAGACATATAACACCTCATGAAGATTAAAAAATAAATTGGGTAATTTTATAGAGAGACCCGGTGCGGTTAGGAAACCGCACCTACCAAGCCCGGGGAAAATCGGAATTACCTGTTTAAATTCTTAATCGTCATCTGGAGCGGAAACGTCGGGTCGGATGGCGGAAACCATAGACATATTGCTCCTCCGGAGCAAAGGAATATGTTTGGGATGTTGCGTTGGGTTGTCTGTGAACCTATGTGATGAACCAATTTCTTATATCGAACTCACGTTAATTAGCTATCAGTTGTCAGTTATCAGTACGCAGTTAAAGAGAAGTTTGATTAACCACAGCACTTCTTAACTGAGTACTGATAACCATTCCTCTGACAACCGATAACTGACTGCCAATTGCTGATGACTGACGGCCGACTGCTGATCGCTGACGGCTAAAAAAGCGTTGACATCCAAAAATAAAATAGGTATAATATTAGGTGAAAATCAGTTTGCCAAAACACGATTTGGGAAAACAGGAGATAGTAATGATCCGACGAACCTATTGGAGCACTGTGTTGAGGAAATCTGCGGGATTCCAAAATTTTTTATTGGCTGTGACGCTTCTGCCCTTGCTGTTTGTTAGTAGCGCGTATCCGCAAAATGTTGATGAAATTTTTCAGAATTTCAAACAAGCTTACGATAAATCCGATAATTTCAGCGCCAGTTTTGAGGAGACAACGCTGTTTGCGAATACAATAAGCGTCGCTCGCGGGCGGATTGTTTTTAGGAAACCGAATTTGTTCCGTAGGGAGTACGTGGGTCGAAATGATGCCTCTAAAGTCATCCAAATCACTGTTTTTGATGGGACGTACGGTTGGACGTATACACCGACTCTCAACCAAGTTAATAAGATGAAATTGAATAACCCAAAGGGTCAGTTGTTTCCGGGCATCGGTGCATCACTTGAGGATTTTGAAGCACTGTATGATATGGTACTTGTCCCAGACGAATTCGCGAATCCGAAGGGTGTACACAACATTGAGTTGACCCCTAAAAAGGATCTGGCAAATCCGGATGTGAAGGAGAAGTTTCAAATCTGGGTACAATCCGATGGGTGGCTCCCCGTTCAAATTGGGCATGAAATTGAACTTGAGGATGGATCCCGTCAAAGCGCAATTGTTAAGTTCTCAGAGATTAAACGAGATAAAAAACTCGCACCGGACATTTTCAAGTTTGTGGTGCCTAAAGATGCCGAGGTCATCGATCTTTCCGAAAATTAGAAGCTATCTCCAATTATGAGATAATCTCTGATATTGTCGGCAATATACATTATGTATTTCGGGACCCTTTTTCGGTTGGCAAATCTCCTAACGCTTTTACGGCTATTCCTGATACCCCCCTTCATTTTCTGTTTTCAGGCAGATATGATGGTGTCGGCACTCGCTATTTTTGTCGTTGCCGCACTGACAGATCATTTTGATGGAAAAATCGCACGGATACAGGGTGTGACTAGCTTCGGGAAATTCATGGATCCGCTCGCAGATAAATTGTTGATCGGTGCCGCCTTAATCTGTCTAACCTCTTTTACGGACATTGATGGCGGACTCATCCCAATGTGGATGGTTGTTGTCATTATCGGTCGCGAAGTCCTCGTTACGCTTTTACGGATTGTTTTTATTGCAAAGTACGGGCAAGTGGTTTCCGCAAGCCAGTGGGGAAAATACAAGATGACTTCACAACTGATTGTTGTTGCTATCGGTTTAGTTTTGCTTGCGTTCCAGAACGAGCAGACCGCTACATTTGTTTTGCAAACCCGGGGTCCAATCTATTTTATGATGTATCTGCCGTTGCTACTCACAGTCGGCTCTGGTGTGGAATTCCTCGTCAATAACCGTAAAGCTTTATCCGCGCTGATTCTTTCAACCGGTTACGATCCAGAAACAGGTGCGTAATGTCGACAATTAAAGGCGGCAATGGTGTTTGCTGTTTTATAGCGATTGAAATACCAAAACCGGTACAGGCATTGCTGAAACCCGTGCAGACACACCTTCAATCCGAGATTCCCAAAGTTTCATGGACAAAGTCCGGCAACTTCCACCTCACCTTAAAGTTCCTCGGTGATGTCCATTCTGAAGCGATTGGTCCTGTGAGCGAAGCAGTTGAAAACGTCGCTGCTACACAGACCCCATTTTCTATTGAATTCGGTGGTATCGGTGCGTTCCCCACGCTTGCGCGTCCGCGGGTTATCTGGGTGGGTATTAAACACGGCGCAGCGACTGTCTTACACCTTGCGAAAGCCGTGAACCTTGAACTGAAGCCGCTCGGTTTCCCAGCAGACAATCGCTTTCACCCGCATCTTACACTCGGACGGCTCAGGAGCCCGATGAATCTGCAACCGCTAAAAAGCATTTTACGTAAATATGATACAATTGAGGGGGCAACGGTGAGTGTCAATGAAATCACTGTCATGCAAAGCCAACTTCACCCTAATGGTACAATTTATACGCCTTTAAACCTATGTCATTTTTCGGCGTAGTACAACTATCCGAAGCACCACCTTTGGCGGTAGGTGCCATAAAGGAGAAACCTTAGAACATGTTAGATGAACAAAAACAGAAAGCTATCGAGCAGGCGATCTCACACGTGGAACGTGAATTCGGCAAAGGGGCTATCATGCGCTTGACGGACAATCAGGTTGTTCCTGTCGAAGCGATCCCCACGGGGTCACTTTCGCTTGACCTTGCCCTCGGTGTAGGCGGTGTACCCCGCGGTAGGATCATTGAAATTTTCGGACATGAAGGTACCGGTAAGACCACTTTAGCACTTCATATCGCCGCCGAAGCACAAAAATTAGGTGGCACCGCTGTGTTCATTGATGTTGAGCACGCACTTGATATGACCTATGCTCGGAATATCGGGGTCAACCTGGAAAACTTGTTGATTGCGCAACCCGATGCAGGCGAACAGGCATTAGAGATTGTTGAGACGCTCATCCGTAGTGGTGCCATTGACTTGGTAGTTATTGATTCTGTCGCGGCATTGACACCCCAAGCCGAGATTGAGGGTGAAATGGGTGACGCGCATGTCGGGTTGTTACCCCGTTTGATGTCCAAGGCACTGCGAAAGTTATCCGGTGTTACTAGTAAATCTCAGACGTGTGTTATCTTTACCAACCAGATTCGACAAAAAATCGGGATTATGTTCGGCAACCCGGATACTACCCCCGGTGGACTCGCGCTCAAGTTCCATGCATCTATTCGACTCGAACTCCGCCGCGGGAACCAGATCAAAGAAGGGACTGAGGTCCTTGGGTGCGGCGTGCGGGTCAAAGTGGTAAAAAATAAGGTGGCGCCACCTTTCAGGGAAGCGGAATACGACGTTACTTTCGGGAAGGGGATTTCCAAAGAGGGAAATCTTTTGGATATTGCCGTTGACAACGAGTTTATCCAGAAGAGCGGCTCCTGGTTTGCCTACAACGGCGACCGAATTGGGCAAGGCAGGGCGAATGCCAAGAAGTATTTGGAGGACAACCCTGAGATTGCAGCAGAAATTGAGGCGAAGATCCGTGAAGCAATGAGTATGGCACCAGACGCTGGTGCCGGCGCGATTCCCGAAGAGGAAGATGATATTCACGAGACCGTTGAGAGCGTGGAATAGGACCAAGACTGGTATAGCGAGGTTTTTCTGCCTCGCTATACAGAGTGTCTTGAATATGATGCACATAAAACTATGTAGAAATCTTCTGGCAGGTGTGCTTTGTAAGAACCAATCGACAGTGTGTCGTTAATTGTAAAGTCTACTATAAATGCTTAAGTCGAATTCACATTGTTATGGGTTGGGGGAAATTTTCAAAAACTCCGCTGATTTCCTAATGACCTAATTTCCTCAATTTCCCTCTCGAAATCCAATGCCATGCCCGGATTTAGAAAACTTCAACGAAAATCTGGGGTGACTCATGTTCTGACCAATGCTGGGTTGCGAAATTACCTGTTTATCAAAGTTTCTGGGACTAAGGCCTAATCCTGACTCCCCTGTACCGGAGGTATCCGATACCTCGTACGTAGAGGGCGGTTTGGGAGACAGTCTCGCCCTCGTGTGTCAGACTAAAACGTTTTTTAGAAAAAACGTTTGACTTTGGTCAGAAATTCTGGTATAATAGGCGTATCTGCTCAACACGAGTTGCAACCTGACACCTGTCAGTGTTTTCGTCCACGCCTCATAATGGACAAAGCAGATGCAGAAAACCATAGACACTGCGAAAAAACGTTAATCGGTGGGCTCTGCAACAGAGATTGGCTCTTTGAAAATCCGACACGTTAACGTTTAGGTTTGCAGATACAAATGGCATTCAAACGTAGCGGTTAGTCGACTGACCACAGATACCGGGTTGACTGGTATCGGAGAGGCATCGTTGGGATGACACGAGGAAACCGTACAAACTCTGATTCACAAACGGGTGGAAGACCGCGTTCTCGGTACCAACCTCTTCGACATAGAAGCCACAATCGGTGGCATGGTCCCGTATAATAACTAATAACAAAACTTTCAGGAGGCTTATTATGATGATGTTAAAGCGAAGTTTGGCATTCAGTTGTGGACTCTTGTTTTTTTTGGGGTTCAATGCATTTTGCGATGTGTGGTACAGTGAGGATTTTGACAACTTCAAAGATGGTGACATCGCTGGGCAAGATGAATGGAAAACGGCAATGAACCAAAAAACTTGCCAAATTGGAAGCGAGGTGAAGCGCGGTGACACAGGCAAAAGCATTCTGGTCACAGAAAACACAATGGTCACCAGAAATTTTGAAGGTACCCATGATGGAATTCAGTATGTTTCATTATTCACGCAGCGGGAAAAGGGCGCAGGCACAATGCTGTTTTATATCGGTGGAGATGCCATCAAGTGGGGAGCGGCTGCCGTATTTAATATTCCGCAGGATGCCACTATCCATGCGCTCGACGGCATTGTAGGACAACAAGTAGCGCAGGCGGAACTGGGTGAATTGCATCATTTCCGCATCGTGCTTGACTTTAAAAAGAAAAGTTATGACTTTTACGTCGATGACAAACAAGTCGCCGATGATTTCGGTTTTAGAGGTGAGGGTGGCAAAGGCGGCGTGAATCCGCAGCTAAGCTGGATCTTCTTCGGTTGGGACCACCCCGAGGCTCTGACCGCTTATATTGATGACATTGAAATGGGAGACGGTGAGGGCGAAACGGCTGGAAAACCTCAAGCGGTTTCCGTCTCAGACAAACTCGCGACCACTTGGGGAAGAATCAAGCGGCGATTGTAGCATTTGTTCAGGCGATGGTCAAAGTCTGTCAGTTGACGGTAGCAATTTGCAATCAACGTGGGTTTGAAAAAAGTTTAGAAGTTGCAAAAGCAGAGGTAAATCGTTGAACTCCTGAAGTTCAGAGTGGTTCACCGAGGGTTTGCTCTCCAAAAGCTGATAAGCAATCAACGCTGAAACCACATTCACTTGGAAGTTGACGAAACTTCTATGCCGACTGTGTTCCAACTGCGTCTGCGTTTTTATCGCCTTGATCACCGATTCAATAATCACCCGCTTTTTCCCGATTATTTATCAAACTCACGTCAAGTAAGTGACAGGAGGATAGTTTTCTTGTCATGACTCACCTCAAAAATATAGGAGTGATTATATTTTTAAGGGTGAAGTATAGTAGAAGTCGCGTGAAAAGACACGCGACTTTTGCTTAGCTGAAAATATTAACATCTGTGAAAAACACCAAAAGAAAAAACGAAAACTAAATGGTCCTGAAAAAGGTAGACTTTTTCTTGACACAATTTTTTCAAAGTGCTATACTCTAATAAAAGTGTTAGGTTTGAATCTGAAACTCGACCGTATCCGATCATCCGAGGACCTAACTTTTATCATCACGAGTGAGGTCGGAAAAATCGCTTTGGAAAGTGAGAACTTGACGTATGGCTATCAAAAGAGAAAATTCCGAGAATTCCTTTGAAGAGCAAAAAACACTGGATGTCGTCTGGTATCAACAGCAGATGCGCGCACTTCAAGGAACAATTGACATGCTTGAAGGGGAACTCGAAAGCATGCGGCAGCAGCAGCGTGTCATTCATGTCAAGGAACTTGAAACACAACTCTATGAGACACAGCGTGAGTTGATAGCGGTGGAACGACGCAACAAGAGATTG
>JAKZUG010000755.1:0-16310 GCA_047516705.1 Candidatus Poribacteria bacterium
CCCAATATATTTCGGTGCGGGAACTCATGTATGAAGATCCGATTGAGGAAATCACTCTTGCTGCTTGGGTAAAAACGGGCGTAAGAGGCATGATTGCTTCTTGGGATCGCAGTGAATTCTTCCGTTTTGCCGTAGGTGATGATGTCGGTGGAAATGCTGGTACAACTTTTGTCGCCTTTGACCATTGTTGTCCGATACACGATTGGTTTGGGAAAACGGATGTCGCTGATGACAAATGGCATCATCTCGTCGCAACTTTTGATGGCAAAGAGAAACGCATCTATGTTGACGGCGAGTTAGATGAAAAAGTTGCCACAGCTTCAAACGTCATCGGCGCGGGTGCCGCACGTTTTGGGTTTATCGGGATTGGATCCGAAGCCGCTGCGTTTGATGCAGCTGTTGGACCTACGTGGGCGTTCAATGGGCTTCTTGACGAGTTCATTCTGTTCCATCGGGCACTCTCCGAAAAGGAGGTAGAGAGCCTTGCAAAGGGACAAAGTAACCCGTTTGCCGTTGAACCGACTGGTAAACTTACTACGACTTGGGCAGATATTAAGGATACGAAGTGATGCAAACCTGGACGGGTGGTGTTAGCGTGCTCACCCGTATCCTTTTTGTCGAAATCTTAAGCTTCTGTCGGTTCAATCACCTCTTGAATACCGGGCCATTCCCTCCAGATGTCGGTGTACCCGTCATGACCATTTTTCTCACAATCCACATGGCGCAACCGGAAAATAACAGCGTAACGGATATCAGACGCAGCGTTCGGTGCCGCAGAATGAACAATCTGATGGTGCGTTAGAACCACATCCCCGGCTTTACCGACGATCTGCTTTGGTCCTTCAGGCAACTCAGGTCGCGGCATTCCGTTTGCCAATATCTCATGGCCTTCCTTTTTGAAAAAATCGGCGAAGAAACTGTGTGATTTGGGCCAGACAGTGAAATTTCCGCTGTATGGCTCCAGCACATCCGCAAGATAGACAACAGCGAGCGCAGTAAAACCACGCCGATAAACCCCTTTTTCCATACCGTTCGTGCCGCTTCCTAACCCGTCAAGATGTCCACGCGGTTCGTTCGGGTCCGTGTGTAATGGACCTGGAAACCGGAGCGCAATCTGCGCAGAGCCAGGTATCTGGAGATTCCCTTCACCCATCAATGATTCAGCAATTTGACGGACAGGTGTCTTGCTGAAAAGATCCACAAGCTCGGGCGCGTTGCGAATCTCGTTGCAATAGGATTGTGCCCGCAACCGTTCTAAGTCCCCTTCGTGCATGCCGACCGCACCGATAGAGTGATTAATCGCCTTTCGCGCGGCATCTACCATCAGTCTTGGAACAACACCAGGAACAGAGATATAGCCATTTTCATAAAAATCTAACTTCTGCTTACGAGTGAGCATACTTTCTTGTCTCCCTACTTTTTGATTGATGGAGTTTCCATCACCTAAGTGTCGAAACCGATAGGAACGTGAACATATATGGAAACCTGCCGTTGTGTAGAACCTATAGAAATCCGTAGATTTCTTGTCATACTTCCTGCTTCGTCGTTTCGTGCCTCCGAATGAGGTCTTACCGAAACTCCACAGGCGTTTAACGTCTCCTCGCAACTCGTGGCGACGCTGAAAAGGTCAAGCAGGACATAAGTTGATTGCAGCATTCACGTCTCGGTCACACTCAAAACCGCATTCGGTGCAGTGGTAAGTGCGATCAGAAAGCGTCAAGTCTTTTTTCTTATGTCCGCAGTTGCTACAGGTCTTACTACTCGCAAAGAATTGATCGGCTTCAGTTATCGGGATACCGCACCGCTCTGCCTTATATTTTAGCATTCTGAGAAACCGCGACAAAGCCGAGTCGGACAATGCCTTTGCTAACTTCCTATTCTTGAGCAGTCCACTGATATTCAGCGTTTCTATACCGATAGCAGAGGCTTTACGGACAATCACAGTGCTTGCTTTATGGTGTGCATCTTCACGGATACAAGATACGCGGTAATGGACACTGCCAAGCCTACGCTTCTGTTTCTGGTAGTTATTTGAGCCGTACACCTTGCGTGACAATGACTTGCTCTCCCAACGCAACTTTCGCGAGTATCGCTTCAACGGACGCGGGTTCTCATACTTTGTGCTGTCTGAACACGTGGCGAGTGTATTGATACCTACGTCAACGCCTATCGGTTGTTTGCCATCAAAGAGTGTCGGTTGGTGTGTGTAGTTGCCAGCATCACAATGAACCAGTATTGATACAAACCAGCGATTGTTACGCTTGGATACCACAACTTTACCGATTTCACCTGTCCAGCGGAGTTCCTCGCGCATCCGTATCCAACCTATCTTCGGCAGTTTGATACGTTTCTTATGGACTTCAACTGTGCCTACACCATTGTCTGCTTGATAGGAGACTCTATCAGATCGTTTCTTATAGGTAGGGAAGTTGTTTTGTCCACTTCTCCAACAGCTCACGGCATCACCGAGGTTGCGGATCGCATTCTTCGACGCATTCTGTGAAAGCGCATCACACCAGTCAAACTTCTCACGCTTGACCGCATTAAACTCTTTGCGCAGGTCTTGTTCGGTTCGCCACTCGTCAGCGTCTAAGCCTACTTTGAAAGAAGATAGACCGAAGTTATAGGAAACGCGGGCATAGCCAGCGTGCTGCGCCATCAGCGTGGATTGCTTGTTATTCGGATTGAGCTCTATCTGTTGTGTTCGTAATACCATGGTATATCAGGTATCAGGTATTTATCCCCTGCTAAGTGGGAGGCAAGCACATTTCCGAGAGGAAATGCTTAGCATGCTTGCCAACCTGATACAAGTATTATACCATTTTTGACAGAAAAAGTCAAGCATTTTTTAGAATAAAATCAATTGAAAAATACTGAAATCTATAGGTTTTCACTTACTGCACATCAGCCCCGAAAGGATTTCTGATTTAGACTCTCATTAACGCAAAAATTTTAACAGGATTTATCGGCCATGGAGACCAATTACAACTTCCAAGAGAAAAAATCCTGACTAATGGGTGAGGGTATAAACAACGGCGTTGATACCCATTTTCAGTGCCATATCCGAATACTCACGGGGATAGTAGTCCTCAGCGGCGTGTTCCCACGCATCGCCAAGATCGGAATTAAAATTGATCATCATCATCAACCGTCCATAATCATCATATACACCGCGGCAATACGCTGGATACCCGTCGGAGCGTTCGTAGGTTCGACCATTAAACAGCGAACGGAGTCCGGGAATCTGGATCAGCTTGTCAATTTTAAAGAAGCAGCGGAAAATCGGATGTGAGATCGGAATCTCCTCCGGTTCTCGATCTGGGAAAATCTTCTTGAACTCGGTATAAAACCATTTCCATTCACGTTCTCCGTGAAAATCGTCAACAAAGATAAACCCACCGCGTAAGAGATATTCCCGTAGATTTTCTGCCTCGCTTGTACTTAACCTGAGGCTACCGACTTCAAGCATATACGCGAAGGGGTACTCAAATAATTCCGACGCACCTACCTCAATAATTTTTTCACGGGGCGCAACCGTAATATTCGTCTGCTTGCTGAGCTGCCAGATAAAATTCCGATCCGAGGCTGGCCAATCCACACGCCAACTACTAAGCCGCGTGAACTGCCCACTATATTTTAAGCGGACAAAGGTAAATAGATCGCTGTCGTCCTCTCCGTCCAATAGCGCAGCAGGTACAGACATCATAACAGAAATAATTAATAATAGAATAATTCGCATACATTTAATACCTCCATCTCTTCGCGCTAAACATAGTCCCTTAATGTGTAAGTGCATAGACAACGGCATTAATCCCGAGTTTGAATGCCATATCGGAGCACGCACGTGGGTAGAAACTCTCAGCCGCATGCTCCCAACCATCGCCGAGATCACTATTGAAGTTAATCATCATCATCAACCGTCCATAGTCGTCATAAACACCGAGACATCGCGCTGGAAAACCGTCGCGCTTTTCATAGGTCCTCCCCCTCATGGCTGCACCGGCACCCGGAATCTGCATCAGTTTGTCAATTTTAAAGAAGCAATGAAAAAGTGGATGTGAAAGGGGGATGTCTTCTGGCTCACGTTTCGGGAATATTTTTTTCAATTGCTTATAAAACTGCTTCCATTGCCTACCGCCATGGAAATCATCTACCAAGATAAACCCACCACGCAAAAGATATTCGCGCACGTTCTCTGCCTCCTCGGATGTGAGACGCAACCGACTCACCTCCAGCATATAGGCAAAAGGATATTCAAAGAGTTCTCTGGAAGCGATGTCAACGATCTTCTCCTTTGGCGACACATCAATATTCGTGTGTTCTCGGAGCTGCAGAATAAAGTTTCGATCGGAAGCGGGCCAGTCTATATCCCATATACTCCGATGCCCGCGGTATTTCAACCGGACGAAAGTGAATGGATCGGTAGACAGAGGATCGCTCTCCTGTCTCCCCGCAGGTAGCACCTCCGAGATAAAAATTACAACAAAGACAATAAAAACGATTAAGGTGCGCATGGATAAAATCCCTTAAAAAACGTGATACCAGATGCTGGTGACTTCAAATCCTGGATCTTGTAAAAGTCTTTCCTTTGCAGAAGTATTGAAATTTAATGCTTTTGCGACATTAATTCTTATCATAGCATCATTACTACCGAACTGTAGTCCAACGCCTATATTCGCACTCGGTTCAAAGGTATACTTGGTATTTGAGGCATTCCAGACTTGCCCCTCATCAAGGAACACGACTGCAAACATACTTTTGAAAATACCCCAATCGATTATCTCTGACAGGCGATAGTGATATTCAATGTTGAACAGAAATCCGCGGTCCCCTGCAAAAGCATATCGGGACTGCTTGTACCACTTATCTTCTCTTTCAGCCTCGTTTGCAGGTGAAAATAGTGGGTATCCTCTTAATCCGCCCGGTCCACTAATTGCAAATTGACGTTGTATTGGGAGAAGTGCATTAGAAAATCCGAAGAGCAGTCGGGTGCGGAAACGATGTTTACCGAGCGGATATGCATATCGCAGGTGCAATTGATAGCGTGTAAAATCGAAATCAGATCCGAATGCCGAATTACTATATTCCACAAGAAGTGTATTGTGCCAACCGAGGGAATTTGCCCGCGTATCAAAATCGTATTGGAAGGTGATGCTGCGCATACTGCCGGGGTTTATGGGTGGATTCTCTCTCACCGTCCGACGCGATCTCCAATTCGCAATTGACCAATCTGTGCTCTTTTGAAGGTTATCGTGGGACTCAGCAACTACTGATAATTTGAATGAATGGGTCGGCATGACCGGTTCCCATCTCAGTGCAATTTCAACACCTTCTCGTAGATAGTAGTTTGGATAGTCGTGCCCTCCCAAAATTCGGAAAAGATAGTAACTCTCATCGTTGTAATTCGGGAAAAGTTCAGGCGCAATTGCATCCGTCAACTGATGGATTTGCGCCGTGATCCCTAAGTTCCAGATGTAGGGTTTCCCCCAATTTGCTGTTCCACCCAAACGGTAGTGGAGACGTTCATTACCAGACGCGTAACTTACCTTTCCAAAGAGTTTCGAGGTTTGGTCGCGCACTGAATCTCCAACTCTCCACATCCAAAGCGGTCCAACTTCTTTTCGTTTCCCGACTTCAAAGTTAGTACCAACTTCCGAACCAGTAACCCGGTTAAACCCGTAGCTAAGCAGGGGATTGAAACCAATGTAGGTATCAGTAGAAAGCGGTTTTTCATCTACAGAGATCGTGGCGATGTATTTCGCCCCTTCTTCATCAACTTGTAGGCGGACCTCCTCAAAATACGGCATTACTTTAAATAGCGTCCTAAGTGCCTTATCAATGTCAGGTGAGGCGTTATCAAGCGTCTGCCGAATGCGTTCCTCTGGAATCTTCTGATTACCTCGAATGCGTACTTCGTGAATCGGGACATCCTTTGCCCAGAATCGTGTTGCTGCAAGCGGAGTCTCAACTTCATCTCCATGTGAAACGAACCTGTCGTCTACTGATATATTTACTTGCTTACCATTAGTACCTGGGATCTTCATAGATTTCAGCACCGATATTTTTCGCGTAGATGTCACGCTAATTATGGCGATGCGTTTCGCATCTTCTTCCGTAACACGTAAAGATACCTTTCTGAAATCATCAAGCACGCCAGCGAGAACCGGCATAACTTCTCTGAGTTCACCAGAACCGTTTTTTAGAATCTTCATGATATTGTCTTTTTCGGCTGTTATTGTTTCTTCAATCCGCTTCGGATCGGTACCTTCAGGTGTTGTGGGAGCACTTTGAATCTGTAATTCATTAATCGGTTCGCCATCCACATACCAATCCCAAAGCTGCGGCTCTTCAGGTGCTTCATGTGGGGTGGGTTCTGCTGTCTTACGCTTCTCTGTTTTGTTCGGATCTGGATCTGGTCTGGCGGGTTCGGGCGTTGGAGGCGTTGGAGGCAGTGCTTGTTCTAAATTACGAGGACTCAGGGACATTAACTCCCGAATTTCGATGCCGAGTTGATTGAGATTCAGTAACAACTCACCAAGCTGTCTGCGCGGAATCTCCCCAACAATGTTTATCAGGTAAATTCCGTCATCGCTTCTGACAATTACGAAAATACCTTTAACCAGTTCATTTTCGGGGAGAATGTAGAGATGAAAATTAACTTTTACAGGATCGGTTTGCGAGCTGGGTCCTAATGCGATCCAACTGCGCTTTTTTAGAGCATCGATGTAATGTTGAACCATCTTCTTATAAGTGCTAGACCGGCTTCGGTAGTTCCTGAGATACAGGTTGTTCACGCTTTTAAACAGTGGCGCAATATCGGAGGTCGGGTCATCCATAACGAGCGCAATGACATCACTGCTCAAATCAAATTGGAACTGAGACGATGGCACACCCGGACAGTCAAAAGACACACGCCCATTGTCTGGCTGTGCGTACACCTCACCGCTAATGAGAAGCACGGATATTACCAATACTTTAACAATCGTATCTTTCATCCAAAAACCCCGTTACTGCGCTCCGGTATTTTCGATATTCTTCCCTCTAATACTTTTCAGGCTTACGGTTTTGGGGAACTATGCAGGGTAGGAACAGTTCCTAACTGCGGAAAGCCCGTAATGTACGATTCGCACACTGCATCATTACATAACTTTTTAATAAATTGGTTCATCAAATTTTTGAACTTCATAGGACTTACGCAGTTGCTTCATAAGTCCCCCTGATAAAGGGGATTTAGGGGGTTAAAAATCAAAAAATATCGTCCAATGTGCTAAATTTGCGTAAGTCCTGCTTCATAAAAACTAAAAACTATAGAAGATCATAAAATTGAATTGAACACCCTGCTCAGAATCAAACGCTTTCGCAACATTGAACCGAAGAAAATCAATATCAGTCGCATACTGTAAGCCAACACCAACGCTCGCTTTTGGATCGAAAGGTCGTTGACTTTCAGAGAGATCCCAAACTTGCCCGCCATCAAGAAGGAGTGCGACAGAAAAATTCTGGTTCCCAAAGTTAAACACGTTATAGAGAAATTCCATATTGAGGAGGTATCCGGCATCTCCTGCAAATGCATAAAGCGGATAGCCATTAAGCGTCCCGATACCACCCATCACAAATTGCCGTTGTATAGGCAGCGGTGCTGTCGCGGAACCGACTACTCCTCTGACACGAATTTGATGGTTTCCGAGAGGATACGCATACCGTATATGCGTTTGAAAACGGGTCCACCCGAAATCGGATCCAAATGTTGGGTTGCTGTGCTCAACGAAAAAAGTATTGTGCCAACCGAGATAATTGTTCCGGGTATTAAAATCGTATCTGAACATGGCACTCCGCATTTGACCGGGCGTTATCACTGGATTTCCTCGTACCTCTGATTTTGACCGCCAGTTGAAGAAGTGCCAATCCGTGCTTTTGCGTAAACTATCGTGTGCCTCCGCAAGTAAAACCAGTTTGAACGAATGCCTTTGCCTAACCGGTTTCCATTGCAATGCGACCTCAAGCCCTTCTCTCAAATAGTAATTCTGATGATCCGGTGCCCCCAAAATTCGGAGAACAAACATCCCTCTATCGTCATAAATGGGAAAAAGATCCGGGGCGATGATGCTTGTCATGCGATGGAATTGCGTCGTTAACCCAAGGTACCATGAATCAGGTTCACCCCAACCGGCCCTGCCGCCAACCCGGTAGTAGAATTGCTTATTGCCAAATCCGTAACCAACCCGTCCGAAAAATTTTGAGAGCTCATCTCCACGGAATTCACTCGGGGCACCGGGGCTGTAGGATGTATCGGAAGGTTTCTGTTTCCGAAAACCAGAATCAATACCGGCACCTAACTCCCACCCAGTGACGCGATTGAACCCAGCCTGTGGACTGCTATCCAGATAAAAACGTGACGGAAGCGGTTTCTCGACCACGGTAACTATCGCCGTGCGTCGATCACCTTTCTCCTCAATCCTGAGACGTGTCTCTTCTAAATCCGATATCGCGCCCGGCAGTGTTTCGATCGCCTTTTCGATTTCTTCCGAACCTTTTTCAAGTGCCTTTCTAACATCGTCCAGATCTGTGTCTCGATGCCCTCGAATCTGTATCTCATGGATCGGCTCCCCCTCTTGGGTCCGAAACTGTTTCGCCAACATAGAAGGATCATTTTTACGATCAGGTATGTTCCCAATGCTAATTGTCGCAAGACGTTCCCATGTGTGGACAACAAGTTTCTTCTTATGTTCAGATGTATTTACGGATGGAAGACTATCGATTATCTTCTCAATGTCAGCGGGTCCCTTTTGAAGAGCCTCACTGATTTGGGCAATATTATCTTTGCTGTCAGAACGAATATGGATCTGTTCAATCGGATGTCCGTAGTAACTCCAATGTCCATGAAGGGTTTTATTGTGACTCCTTGAGAACGTTAATCCGAATTTTGACGATTCTTTTTTCAATCCTACGCGAAAAAAATCCGGCTGCTTGCCAATAGTGCGTAACAGGGTTGGTGGCGGCATCAATTCTGGTGGTTCTTCAAATCTCTGAAACGTTTGCACATCAAGCGACTTTAATGCAGATATCTCAATCCCGATTTGACCAAGATTCGCTAAGAGTTGTCCTGTCTGTTGCGCTGGAATATCACCTAAGATGTTTAGCAGATAGACATTGCTATCACTTTTTACGACTGCAAAGATACCCAAAACTGTTTTATTTGACTGTGAACTTTGCGCGCTTGGTGCCTCCAGAATATAGAGTAGCACACCGTTATCTTTTTGTAGGTTTTGCCAGTTTGCTGCTTTCAGGGTTTCACCATAATGCCGAACGAATTTATCAAAAAGACCTGCTTCAGCGTCATAGGTGCGGATATAAAGATCCGAAACTGTATTGAAAGGTGCTGTCGTGTCGGCGAGTGCGATAAGTTCACGAGTAAAATGGAATTGAAATTTGGCGTGTGGCGTATCAGGGCAATCAAAAGGGATAGTGCCGACATCCGGTTGCGAATCGACCGCATGGCACATCAGCAACAGAAGAAGTATCAATGTAGTCGCAATGGTATCTTTCATCCAAAATCTCCGTTACTGCGCTCCGGTATTTTCAGTCTGCTTCCGCTTAATGCTTTTCAGACGTTGCTGCAGCTTTTTCAATGCATCTGGCATCTGTGGCTTGCCGGGACGATAGATAACATCGGGTGGCACAATTTGTCTGGTGCCATTTGGGGGTTGATAAAACCATTGTAGCGCAATAGCATGTCGAGGTCCTTGGAAATAGTGAATCTCAACCGGATGTATACCGGTCCCAAGTTTTATACGCCCCGGTCTACTCATTGCTGGATGAATCCCGTCGTTATTCACAACGAGAGACCCATTGATATATAATTGTGAACCATCATCTGAGTAAATTTCAAAGGTGTATAGACCCGGTGTGTTAATCTCCAACTCGGCACGGAAACGAATCGCAAAATTCTCAACCACAGACTGCATCTTAGGTGTCGGAAATCCCGCGGTATAGTTTCGTGTCGGCACATCTAAGTTTGCCGTGACAAAAGTATAGACAGGTACCAAACGGTCAAAATTAGGCATTCGAGAGATAGCACCCCCCGGCACATAAACCTGTCCAACTAATCCGTGCCCCGGCTTCACTTCAGTACCAAAGATACCGAGTCCAGTACCTATACTATTAGGCACATCAAGTCCGACTTCTGATGCACCTGTCCCGTGTGCAAATTGCGTTCCAATGCCGCTGCCCTGACGCTCAGGCCCGTCGAACCCGACACGAGTACCACCGCCGCCTCTTCTGCTGTGTTCTTTAATAACAACAGTACCTCCGACTGTCCCATCTTCGCCAAAACTGGCATTGGAAACAGCACTGGGGCTATCCGTTTGCGGTATATCAGCGTGTGTAACGATATGAGGAACAACATCAGCATGGACGGGTGCTTTAGGAGCACTGACTCGCGGCGCATAAGTCAATGAAGCAGGGGAATCGGCTGATGCCTCAGCATTTGCCGCTCGCGCTACCAACCGCAGGCGCGGTGCCAAAACTCGCCGTTTCACCCGCTTTTCGGGATCCACTTCCAGTATCTCCGCAGATATGCTTTCTTTCTCTGCATCGAAATGATTAACGAGAAACGGGGAGACAACGAACATCAACACGACATGCAGACCGAGTGATAGTAGTAAAGCTCGATTTGTACGTCCTCGCATTTTCATACCTCAAACTGCTAAAAACCATTGATGTAGTGGCTTGTAGCATTATGTGGGGAAGTTGTGTCATTTTAACAAGTTAAAGCCTTATTGTCAAACCTAATCTTGGAGTCCCGACAGGGAGGTCGCTCTACAGCAAAGAATCCTTACTGGTACGCTTCACGCATACCAGTTTTGAAAGTTTAACGGATTTAGGTGAATCACGTTGATATTAAACGCGCGATGCATAGCGGGAAGATTGACAATGTAGGTTGGTGTTATGCATTGGCGAGGTTTCAAACCTCGCCAATCGTGGGTTCGTTCAGCAAATGTCTCATAGTTTACATAACAAACTGATCACAATATCGTAGTCTTAAACGGCTTCCGCATAGTTACCAAGATTCGACTTTGCGCCATCTCGGGTCCCATAAACTTCAGCAAGGTCGGGATCAAGGTGAACCGCTGTAGCACTGTCTTCAATCGCACCTTCATTGTCGCTTATCTCCAACTTAGCGGCGGCTCTTCTACTATAAACGTAGGCAGCAAAATCAGTATTCTCTAAAGCAAGACGGATCGTATCATCATAATCTTTAATCGCATCTATATTGTCACCTAATTTAGATTTCGCTGCAGCACGATGGACGTATGCACTCGCAAGAATAGCATTTTTCGGTTTCAGACGGATAACCTCGCTATAATCTCTGATGGCACCTATAGTGTCACCCATATTGAACCTCGCAAGTCCGCTATTGAGGTATGCAATAGTAAGAATGACAGAACTTTTCGGTTGTAGGCGAATCGCCTCATTATAATCTTCAATAGCACCGATATTGTCACCGCTATCCAATTTCGCGTTGGCTCTTTTAACGTATGCCAAGATAAGGATCATTTTGCTCGGCTTTAGTCGAATTGCCGTATCATAGTCTTTAATCGCCATTTTATAGTCTCCTAACACATTTTTCATAAGAACGCTAACGTTCTATTCATAAGGTTTATCTTAAACGACAATTTTTCTCGCTGCTGCTCATAACAGATTCTGTTAATATAGACGCACCTCGCAGGCAAAAAGGGTGCATAATTTTAAAAAACGTAAAATCCTGATCTGATTACCGATACACCGTGGATTGACGGGTGTAATAAACCTTGATTGTGAAGGAAAAACGTTGCACTGCCATCGTTCTTTATATGAGCATAAAAAAGGCGCGCTTGAAAACACGCCTTTTGAAGATCCTATTGGGTCAATATCACAATTATTCATCAAGCGGGAAACGGAGTACGCCACGACCGAGCGTTCCAACGTAAAGCGTGTTATCATCAACAGTAAAGGAGATGATCGTACTTGGAACTTCTGGCGTAACCTGTTTCCACGCGCTCGAATTCTCCTTCAATTCATACACCTGCTGTTCCGTTGCACCATATAGTGTTGTGCCGTCTACCACAAATTTCTTTATGACGAGTGGCGTGCCTTCCGCATCGGTTACTTTATGCCAACGCGCCCCATCGCTTGAATATGCGACACCTTTATCTGTTGCTACGTAAACAGTTGACCCAGCGAAGGCTACTGTGTTGTAAGCGGTAACGGTAAATGGGAGATCTGGGGTGACATCATTCCAGGTATCCCCTTCATCAAACGATTGAAAAAGGTGTCCATCCCGTTTGCCAACGTAAAGGGTTTTACCGGATACTGCAAGTTTGACACCGAGAGATTGAAGGAGATCAGTCGCCTCGGCGTACTCAGCAGAATAGATGTTAGAAAGATTGGGGGGTTCAGCTTCATCTTTTACCCCGGTGTCGGACCATTCAGTCATACCAGGTTTCCATCTGAACAACCTCTGCTGGTATTCAACATAGTAAGTATCACCGCTAACCGCAAAGTCACCAAAAAACGACATCATACCAGATGAGGCTGGTTCTTGGAGTGCCTTATTGAGTGCTTCATTTTTTAGCTGCTCAAGATCGATGTTATCCTTAAGTGCCTCATTCAATTGGTCAGGATCGATATCCTTGAGTGCCCAATTTAACTGGTCAGGATCAAGAGCTTCAATCTCTTGCTTACTCTTATCCGTAACTGCTTCCAGCAGGGTCTTGATCATTTCTTCGTCCAGAGGTATCTCTATTGTCGTCCGGACCGTATTACCTGGACCGACTTTCCCAAAAGCGGGCATATTACGGATAAACTTTATGCGACTGTCCTCGGTAGATAGGCGACATAGAGGTGAAGGTGAATTCATTTGATTTCCCCTCTTCACGTAGAGAACACCGTCAAATGCCTTAATAATAACACCGTGGTCAATACCGCCGGGGAGCGGTGTCCACGACTCACCACCGTCTACTGAGGTGACGAATCCAGTCATTGAATTTGCGTAGAGTTTACTGTTAATAGCGATCAATGTGTTAACGGTAGTGTCCACGAGTCCAGTATTAAACTGATGCCACGATTTACCGGCATCGGTTGTCCGCTGAACCCCAGGTGTGACACCTCTATAGAAGGTGTTTTTATCTAACATCAGCACAGGTGGGGCGATATTGTAATCTGATCCGATCTTTAAATCTAAGGAATTCCACGTCTCTCCGGTATTTATAGAGTAGAAAAGTTCTCCATTCGCATCTACCACCATCACCCTTTCTGCTGCTGCGACTATCTTGATTTTCGAGAACATCTCCATATCGAATCCAAATCCAACCGGAAACCCACCCTTCCTGTTCCTCCCTTTCTCATTCTCTAATCTTTCCCACGGATCTATAGAATACCAAGAATCGCCTGAATCTGTTGAACGGTAAAGCGACCACCATGCGTTATTGGTCATTCCTGATTTAGATCGCATCTCTACGCTATTTGTAAACGCATCTCCAGCTGCAGCATAAAGCCGGTGCTCTGCAACTATCAAGGCATAGATAGTCGGTTTCTCCGTGCTCACCCCTTCTGGACGAATGGACACTCTTTCCCATGTCCCAGCACCAAGGCGATAGAGCCCGTTATCGGTGCCAGCAAACACGGTGTTTTCGACAGCGGCGAGTGCATGAACCCTGTTGGCATCCAATCCATCTTTCAGGGATATCCACGATGTACCACTATCTTGGGAACGATAAACTCCCTCAGTAAGCCCAAGATAAAAACCTGCGTCGGTTATCACTAACCCTGCCGGCACGCCTTTTGGATGGCTACTGATCGAGTTCCATGTGCTACCACTATCAGTAGAAGTTAATATTTCCGTATCGGTAGCGACATAGAGGGTATCATTGCGCTCTACCATTTGCCCCCCGCTCGTTAGCCAATCTTGCACGCTGCGTGAGGTTTCCATTTCGGCACTAACAAGTTTCCATGCGCGCTGATCGTCCGACAATTTATAAAGACTGGTGGCTGTCCCTGCGTAAATGTCCCCACCCGTTGTTGTGAAAAGGGTGTTGACTGAGGCTCCCTCAGGTCCTTTTGTCTGTATCCACTGCGGTTTAGGCGTTGAAACTTCGGTTTCGTCAACGAGTGCTGCAGCGAAAAGTTTCGCGTCCGGTGTCTGACCCGCTCCTGGACTCTTACCGGGAATCGCAGAACTTCCTGCCTGATTCCGAACAGCAGGTTTCGCCGGAGAATCATAAACAAAAAGTGCCTCAATAATCTCAACCGTCGGTTCCGATGTGGCGTTTAGATTGTAAGGCTTCTGAAAACGGGAGAGGTATTGTGTACCAACACCCATCAGTAAAAGAATCAAGACAGCAGAGGCAGCTGAGAGTGCCCAAGGCAACACTGGTTTACTTGCAGTAGGTACAACAGGGGTGATACGCGAGACTTCGCGCATGATGTTCTCTGTCAATTGTGCGGGCAGCTGGAAACTGCTGAGGTTTTGTTGGATCATGTCTTCCTCCTTCTTCAAACGGTCGCGAGCGCGGCTGAGACGACTTTTAACAGTATTCGGTGAGATACCGAGGAAATCACCGATGGCTTTAATAGTCATCTCACCGAGGTAAAAGAGCGTTATCACTGTTCGTTCACTTTCCGGTAACTTTTGGAGCAGTTTCTTGACGACTTCGCGGCGTGTCTCATCGGCTTCTGTCGCCTGTTTGTCGGCAATATATTGAGAATATGACACTCGATCCACCTCACTTGCATCAATATTATCCAAAAATTCTATTGGCATAGCGTTCTTTTGGTGCCAGTCATAACACAAACGTGCCGCAATAACATAGAGCCATCCAGCAAACAAGTTGTGGTTTTTCAAGTCACCAAGATTCTGGTACGCCTTAAGAAATGTATCTTGCGTGATTTCTTGTGCGATGTGAAAATCACCGATTTTCCGCCACACAAGCGCGTGGACCCCTTTCTGGTATTTGTTGACCAAAGAAGTGAACGCGTCCTGGTCCCCTTGTAATATCTGTTGAATGAGTTCAGCATCGTTCTGGGTCATCGCAAGCATTCCCCCGGAATTAGTCTACCTTTTAACTTAAGTGACTGATTTTAGATGTCGAAAAGTTGCATTATTTTGGGATAAAGTCAAAAATCAACAACGATACACAGACAAGTTGAAAGCCTCTTCGACCGTACAAGTGTTTAACGATACATTTAGAAAGAATGTTTATGAGAATAAAAAAGGCGCGCTTGGAAGCGCGCCTACGATAATTCAATTACGTCAACAACGTCAGTTAGACTTAAACATTTCATATGTGCTAAAGGTTCAGTTTTCACGGGTCAAAACCATAAGTTGTACCGCAAACTAACAGTTTGCGGTACAAATGGAACCTTTTATCTAACTCACGTTTAACACTATATCTGACAATAACCACTGCTATGCATCACGGCAAATTTAATTGATGACAAGCTTATGATCTACCTTACGCGGTTCTATACTTTCCACACTCGCTTGAAAACCTAAGTCTTCAACAGTTTTAATTAACGCTGCTTTCACACGTTCAGAGATTGCCTCACTAACGCCGTGAGCGGGATCTGATCCACGGAGTGCCCATACTTCAATAGTAAAGTGCTGCGGTTCATCAGGATCCAGATGCCACCCGTTAAGTGGTGCCTCAAGCCGTGTTACTTTATAGACTGCATCATCGATAACCAATGCGTCGGCCTTCTGCAACGACCGCATAACACTAAATACAGAGGTAACGCGTGTCATACCCGTAACCGATAACTTGACATCAAACCCCGTTTTGCCCAGTACTTGGGGAGTGCAACCTATCCCAAGAACATACGACACGACGAACAAGACCAAAAGACAGACGAATACCCACTTCAACTGACGCATTGCAATTTCCTCCACATCTTAAAATCTAAATGTAAATACAGCCTATTACTCTATTCATCAAGTGTAAAACGTAGCACGCCGCTACTGGAAGTCCCAACATAAAGCACGTTACCATCAACAACAAAAGAAAGGACAGAATCTGGGATTACCGGTGTCACCTGTTCCCACACGCTTGTATTCTCTTTCAGCTGATACACGTGTTGCTTCTGGTGCACGTCTTGGTCTTCCGTTCCATAGACTGTTGATCCTTTCACCGCTAATTTCTCTATGACAAGTAGCATACCTGCAGCATCAGTTACCACGTGCCAATGAGTGCCATCGTTTGAATAGGCAACACCTTCGTCGGTCGCCACATAAACGGTTGATCCTGCGAAAGTGAGTGCGTTGAACGCTGTAAAAG
>JAKZUG010000756.1:0-13011 GCA_047516705.1 Candidatus Poribacteria bacterium
AAGGAGTCTACTGTTTTTTGTTATGCTCGGTGGGGTTAGGAATGCAGATCGCATTTGGGCGCGTACGCCGCAAAACCGCACCTACCGGGGTCTGGGTGAACGGTGCGGTTAATGCGATATAAACTTTTAGAAATGGTATTACGAAGCGCGCCTACCAGCCGCTGTCTACATATTTTTACACTACAGTTATGAGACATTTTAACAAATGCTTTAAGATCACACTTCACACTGCGCTCGCCTTGATAACACTGGCAGTCACCCCAACACGCAGCGAAGCAGAGGTCTACACCTATCGCAACGGCGAACAGATCGTCACGCTCGAAGGGCTCCCGCTCGATCTATCGTGGTTTGATCCGGTTGCCAATGGATACATCCCACATAAAGGTGGGAATGATTTTATCATGATGGAGCAGTTCGATAAAAACTGCGGTCCCAACAGCGTCCAAATGCTACTCTACTACCACAGAAAACACAGGCGACTCAAGGATATCTGGAAGGCAGGAGGTATCCAGACTGTCGCATTCGGAACATCACCGGGGGAACTCCGAAAGGCACTCAATGAATTAGGCGTTCCTGCACATTGGTACACCAACAGGACACTTGACGACGTGCGACGCTACATCAAGGACAATCGCCCACCTATTATGCTCCTGCGGCTCTCAAATAGGGGGTATCACTGGGTGGTCGCCGTCGGCTACGATACCCGCTGGAACGAAATTCTGATTGCGGATCCGAACGGACACTTCAAATGGTGGAACGCCGATCAACTTAACGCGAATTGGACACTGGAATGGCTACCGGAATTTGAGGTAGCAGGAACGGAATGGTACGAATTCCAACTCGATGCAGGGTTATTCAATCAGCTGCACCTCAATCCGAATATGGTAATCGTTCCATCAGAAGCCCCTACCTTTGAAACAAGTTACCGTCCTTACTGGTCGGATATGCAGGTGATTGAAGTTTACGGGGAAACCAAGTTCCGGGGTGGCACGCGCGAGTGGGAAGATACGCTCACATTCCAAAACCCATTTAGTATTGTACAGGTTTCGGACATCGAACTGCTGACCTCCACAGGTACAGCAAGCGTAGACGGATGGTCGCGTATTAATGATCGTTCAATTAAACTCTGGGGCGAGATTGAAGACGGATGGTTTTTGCGTGGCAGAATGTGGGTAGTGGTTCAGACTTTCTACTTCAACGATGTTGACACCCCTGCAAGCACAAACGCCGCCAAAGCCCCTCCTGTGTTACCGGCGGAAACATCGCTCTTGCCCAACTACCCGAACCCGTTTAATCCAGAGACGTGGATACCCTATCAATTGGCAAAACCTGTGGATGTCAGTGTGTCCATTTATGCCGCAGATGGAAAGTTAGTCAGGACATTGATTTTAGGACATAAGCAGGCTGGCATCTACCAAAGCAAATCCCGTGCTGCCTATTGGGACGGTAAGAACGGACAGGGTGAACCTGTTGCAAGCGGCATCTATTTCTACACCCTCACCGCTGGCGATTTTACTGCCACGAAAAAGATGCTAATTCGGAAGTAATTTCGTTGTCGGTGCAGAAGACGAAAGGCACTCGCGTGGAATCCAGTGCGGTTGCGTGAAGATTAAGTATTTAAATCGGTAATCCCCAGACCCGGTAGGCGCGGTTTGTAACCGGGGTCCCCACCCATTACTGGGAAGGGGTGCCGGACCTAAGCACAAACCTTGCCTCCCTCAAAGTCATACTCCTTCGCTGGCGAGGTTTCCGAACCTCGCCTACCCACAAGAAGCCTCTCCAATCCGCTAATTGCTGACGACTGACAATGGCAACCACAACGACACTTCCGTCCCTTCACCGAGCGTACTCTCAATTTCCACGCTACCGTCATGCTCCTCAAGAATCCGTTTCACATTCGCCAAGCCGAGACCTGTACCTCTCGTTTTCTTGGTAAAGAACGGTTCAAACAGATGCGCTAAATCTTCCGCTGATATTCCGGCTCCGGTATCAACAACCTTGATGCCGACCCTATCTTCATCTACAATTGTAGAGACTTTCAACACACCGCCTTGCGGCATTGCCTCCATGGCATTTAGGACGACATTCATAAACCCTTGCTTCAATTTATCTGAATCAAATTGAATTTCTGGGGTTTCAGGTGACAAGTCTAATTCTAACCGGATCTGGTGGTGTGTCAAGTTGGCTTCCATCAAGGCTAAAACGGCTTGCAGAACAGGTGAAAGCGGCTGTTGCGTGAGGTTAAGTGCTGTGGGACGCGCGAAGTCCATCAATCCTTTTACGATCGTATCAATCCGCTCAATCTCTTCAAGGATGTAACTAAGCGATTGCTGATTTTTCGCGACCGACATCTCCGGTTTCTGCATCAGCATCTGTGCCAACATCCGCATAGATGACAACGGATTCCGGATCTCGTGTGCGAAGGAGGCGGACATCTTTCCGGCTGTCGCCAAGCGTTCCGCTTGAATCAACTGATCTCTTGACTGTTTGAGATCTCTGGTCATCTGATTAAACGCAGCGGCGAGATCGCCGATCTCATCATGCGTTTTAAGTTCATACTGCTCATCAAGGTTTCCTTTCGCGACGCGCGCAGTAGAGCCAACCAAAACTTTGATTGGGTTCGTTAAGTTCCTTCCAATGAGGTGGCTGATGAGAGCAACCAGTCCTATAACAAGAACAGCAATGCTGAGCATATACCATGTAAGTGTCCGTTTCGCCTCGGCGATCGCTTCCATCGGGCGCAGCAAGCAGTAAAACCGTCCAAGGTTGAGTGGGAGATAAAAAACTTTATACGGTTTTCCATTAAGCGTAACGTTTTGTATAACGGAATTTCCATCTGGATTCTCAAGGTGTGGCTTGACCTCACGAAGCCGCATTTTATCCGCCAAATTAGTCCAATCTCGTTCTACATCAGAGAGTTCGTCCAGCGTGGTGCCATTAAGCGTGTAATCAGAGCCAAAAATCATAATCTCAACGCTATAAGCACTCTTGATTTTTTCTGGATCCTGCCCAAAGTACCCCGTTTTCGTGATGGTATCAAGCCATCCTTCCGTTTCACGTGTAAACTGTTCGTCGTATTTCCACGCAAAGATTTCAACGGCAACTAACGGGAGAACAATAGCAATCAGAGTGAAGAGAAGCATGAACGGGAGAACAATTTTGGTTTGAATGATATACCGACGCATCGGAATCCTCTTTTCTTAGATTGCCACGATAAACAGGTTGTAGAGGTCTTTTGCACGTGGTTTGCTGCCGAAATCTGATACTTATGCGATAGATTCCATTTTGGATAACACAAAATCTCGGTTTTTCTGAAATTATGCACCCTTTTCACATATAAATCGCGTCACTAACAATTGAAATCTATCTTCATTTCAATTTCGAGGAGAAATATACTGGAGCAAACCCTATGCTGTGATTCATTGACACTTATGCGATAGCGTCACTAAGGTCGCTGTTAGTATAATCTAAAGCGGTTGACATGTCAATCATGATTGTTTCGTTTTTCTCCAGGTCCGGTAGGTGCGGTTTGATACAGTTTAAGTATCTAAATCGGTAATCCTAGGCCCAGTAGGCGCGGTTTGTAACCGGGGTCCCCACCCGTTACTGGGAAGTGTGCCGGACATACGTCAGAAACGCCACAATAACCACGCTGGGCATCGTCAAGAAATTACCGAATTAATATTTTAATCTTCATGTAACCTCGCCGAGGGTGAGCGATACTTAGGATCTCACGGCAAAATTGCGTCCGCCCTCCGTTAAATGAAAACAAATTTGCATCCTTAAACCAAATATGTTATCATATATAATGTAAACTGAAATTAGGAATACAGTCTGGGTTAAACGCTGTGAACACATAGGTATCAATTTGCTGAATATTGATCGCTGATAAATGACTGCTGAGTAGAATGTTACACTTTCTGTGGTATGTTTTTTTTACAACCGAAAACCAAAGAAAAACGCTTCTGAACCCACACGGGGACTGAATTCACAACCAGATGTGCAAAGTTACCAAAAACGAAAAAAGTTACCATTTGGTAACTTTTTCACAAGGTTGGTAACTTTTTTGAGACTTACGCAGTTGGTTCATAAATCCTGCCCTCTGATAAGCGGGATAGAGGGGTTAAAAATCAAAATCTTGTGATGCATCCTAAATTCGCATCCATCCTACACTGAAAACAATTGAAGCAACTCGTCCTCGTGAGCGATATTTTAACCGAACAAAATCCTATCGAATGCGTCTAATGTATGGAAAATTGGGAACTTTTTGGCACACACGGTGTATAAGTATTGAATGATTCTACCTTTGACTATGACACAATAAACTGAGGTCCCTCAAAATTAACTTTGTGTCCTACGGAGAAAACAGGCATGACATATACCCAAAAAACCGCCACTTTTTACACGGACTCGGAGCTTGAACAGATTGATGAGGAGGCACTTGTCAATCAGTTCCAGAACGGAGATACAGAGGCTTTTAATCCTCTCGTGCTTAAATATCAAAAGAAAATTTATAATCTCATATATCAACGCGTTCGCGATCAGGAGACAGCAAAAGACCTCTGCCAGGAGGTTTTTCTGAAAGCGTTCAATGCCCTACCCAACTTCAAAGGCGGCTCAGCGTTTTATAGCTGGATCTACCGGATTGCCATCAATTGTAGTATTGATTTTCAGCGCCGTCGTAACCGCGATAAGCTTCTTACGTTTGAAGAATTACCGTTTGAAGCGGACGAGGTGCTAAGAATGACCGATTCCGAACCGTCTCCTGAGAAACTTCTTGATGAGAAGGAACTTGGGCTTATCATCCGAAGGGCGGTGAGGAAACTTCCACCTGGTCAGCGCCGTGTCTTTAATCTGCGGCACCGACGAGAACTCGCGATCAAAGAGATCGCAGCTCTGTTAAACAGGTCGGAAGGCACGATTAAAGCACACTTGCACCATGCGCACCGGCAGCTTCAAGGCATGCTTCTCCCGTACTTGCGAGATGAACCACTGGAATGGAACGGAGAGATTCGATAGAACCGGAATCGGTATACCGAGTAAGCGTCCAGATCGCTAACATCGGAAAATTCGGCGGTCAGCGACAGCAAGCCAATGGCGTGTCTCTATTCCTTTGCTAAACGTTTTTTGCTGACTGCTGAAAATCGATAACTTAATGCCTCTGAAAAATTGATATATAACTTGACAAAATTCCCCAGATATTGTATAATATATACGGTTAGGTGATATAAAGACGAAACATAGGTGGGATGGCTGAGTGGACGAAAGCGGCGGTCTTGAAAACCGTTATGGCGAAAGCCATCGTGGGTTCGAATCCTACTCCCACCGCCATATAAGGAGAGGTGCAGGAGTGGTTGAACTGGACTGCCTGCTAAGCAGTTATGGCGAAAGCCATCGTGGGTTCGAATCCCACCCTCTCCGTTCTAATGGCTATCCGTTGCCGGTTGTCAGTTTTTAGTAACTCGTTGTGGCAGTCGCGTTTTGCTTTCACGCCACAAACCCTCTTGACTGATAGCCGATAACTGAAAACTGATAACTATTACAATACGCGCCTGTAGCTCAGTGGATTAGAGCATCTGACTACGGATCAGAAGGCCGGGGGTTCGAATCCTCTCAGGCGCTTCACAAGCATTTGTTGGATAGAATTTGGATAGCGATCTTTTCTGGATGGGACAAACACTTGAGTTAGCGAAACAAGCCTCCGAGAAGGGAGAAGTGCCAGTCGGTGCGATCCTCGTTAGCAACGATGTTCGTATCGCTGAAGCGTATAACCTGCGCGAACAGTCTGGTAGCCCTATTGCCCATGCGGAAATGCTTGTCATACAAGCGGCATCCGAAAAAATCGGGAGCTGGCGATTTGTTGATACAACGCTTTACGTGACGTTAGAACCGTGCCCAATGTGTGCGGGTGCTATCGTGTTAGCGCGTATCCCGAAGGTGGTTTACGGCACGACAGACCCGAAATCCGGGGCAGCTGGCACACTCTACAACATCCTCCAAGATGAACGGCTAAACCATCGGGTTGAATTGGTAAGTGGCGTGTTAGCTAACGAGAGTAGTGCGCTGCTAAAGTCTTTTTTTCAGGAACGCCGCCATAAACTGTAAAAGTAAATCTAAGGTTGAAGGTGTGCTACCCTATCGTTATAAGTTTAAGTTAGATAAGCCGCATTATAGGGAGAGATGCAGGAGTGGTTGAACTGGACAGTCTCGAAAACTGTTGTGGCGCAAGTCACCGTGGGTTCGAATCCCACTCTCTCCGTTTTTTGATATTTACGAGTTTAACGATAGCATTTTTGAAAAATTAATCATTGCAAGACGCTTAAGTTTTGCAGCACGTGGGGCAGTAGCTCAGCTGGGAGAGTGCATCCCTCGCACGGATGAGGTCACGGGTTCAAATCCCGTCTGCTCCATACGAAATCGTGCTATTAAAGCACAATTTTCTTTGCTTTAATCAGAGTCATTCGGTTCTGCCGTAGTTTCGATTTTTCGGGCAAGATTTCTTGGTTTCCATAGGAGCAACCTCTCGGCAGAGTTTGATAATGATTCAGTAAACATTTCGGCGGAACTGGCAAGCCAGAACTTGCTATACCAAAGTACGGAGAGATGCAGGAGTTGGTTGAACTGGCATGACTGGAAATCATGTGTGCTGTTTTGCAGTACCGTGGGTTCGAATCCCACTCTCTCCGCCAGTTTTTTTATATTTAATGCCTTGGCTATGCTAGGTGGGGAGGTAGCGGTGCCCTGTATCTGCAATCCGCTAAAGCAGGACTGAATCCCCAGTATGCGGCATGTTTCTGTGGGGCCTGTCCCACGTACGTGGTGTTGAGGGTTGGGTCTTGAGCAACGAGTGCTTGTTAAACCCCGTCAGGTCCGGAAGGAAGCAGCGGTAGATGAGTTGTTCGTGTGACGCAAGGGTGCCTGACCTGAGCTAACGGCGCGGGCAACGCCTGGAGAGGCTTGTCAACTCTGGGTGCATAGCCATTTTTTGGGTATATTATCTGGACAGACCACGTCTCATTCCCGAAATCAAGCCGTGCAGGAAAGGATTGCGCAATGTCTTACGAGGTGCTCGCCCAGAGATGGCGCCCGCAAAACTTCAATGACGTTGTCGGACAGGAACACGTTACCACAACGTTAAAAAATCAGATTCTGTCTGAACGCGTCGGGCATGCCTATCTTTTTTGGGGACCCCGGGGTACCGGTAAAACTACCGTCGCGCGCATCCTTGCCAAAGCAGTGAACTGCCCTAACCGTGTTCAAGAAACTGATTTTGACACTACCGTAACCGCAGAACCTTGCAATCAATGCGTATTCTGTAACGAGATCTCACAAGGTCGGTCCCTTGATGTATTTGAGATGGATGCCGCCTCGAATCGCGGTATTGATACGATTAGAGACCTTCGTGAAAACGTTAAACTCTCTCCAGCTGCCTGCACCTATAAAATCTATATCATAGATGAAGCGCACATGCTCTCAACAGAGGCGTTCAACGCGCTGCTTAAGACGCTTGAAGAACCGCCTTCACATGTCATGTTCATCATGGCAACCACAGAACACGCCAAAATACCGAAGACGATTAGCTCCCGCTGCCAAGATTTCGATTTCCGACACCTTGAAGATGAAAAGATAATTGAACGTTTGCAGTTGATCGTCAAAGAGGAGGAGATTTCAGCGGATCTGGATGTGCTCACGATCATTACTCGTCAATCTGAAGGCTGTCTACGTGACGCTGAAAACCTGTTGGAACGTCTCACCGCCTCCGCTGGTAAGGAGCTGACAACTGACACCGTTGAACAAATCATTGGTCTCGGTTCTACATCTCTGCTCCGAAAACTTACAACCGCAATTACGGAAAGAGATCTTTCAAAGAGTCTAAAAACGCTAAGCGACTTAACGAAACAAGGAACAGATCTGTCACAATGTTTGGATCAACTGATTGGCTATTTTCGAGACTTGCGCCTTTTAGCGATTGATGACAACTTAAGTGAACTGATTCAGAGCCCCAAATCAGATTTGTCGGAACTCAAGCAAAAAGCGGAGCAGATGTCGGTCAACCGGCTATCGCGGATCATCAAGATTTTGATGCACACCGACCGCGATATTAAACAGTATGGTTACTCACAACTTCAGTTAGAAGCTGCGCTGATCCAACTTAATTCACTTGAAGAGGGTATCCCGCTTCAAGAAATTGTCAACAAATTGGCCGCCTTAGAGCAGAAGTTTGATGCCGCGGGGATTTCCGCACCGCCGCAACAGCAATTTCCACCTTCAGGAGTAAAGCCGTCGGACAGGGAAGCTACATCACCACAGCTGCCTTTCCGAACAAGTCAAGGAGCCTCCGGCTCAGCCACATCCGATTTCGGAAAGGATGAGGTGAGCACACAATCGAAAGCACAACCCGCAACTTCCGCTTCATCAGGCCTGAACGTGCCAAATCCTTCGTCAACCCTACACGGGTCCCGCCACCTTGCGGACTTGCCGTTATTTTGGGAAGGGTTAAAACCAAAATTGCCTATGAAACTCAGATACGGCTTGTTAGAAGGATCCGTTCCCATTGTGAACGGCGCAAACAAGGTTGAAATCGCGTGTTCACCCACACATCTCTCAATGGTTACGGAGGAAGACAAGAAAATCATAACTAACGTTCTAATGCAGGAAGTCGGCACCCCCGTGACAATTCAATTGGTTGCGTTAGATACTATCTCGGAATCAGCAGCCAATCAAGACGCGACTGAAAAAACGGAACGAAAGACACCAATGATACGGAGAGATGAAGCGCAAAACGATCCGCAGCTCGAAACTGTGCTGGATCTTTTTGATGCCACAGTCTTGGAAACCCAATAATCGTTGCTTTCCAAATTGGGAAAGCATATCTTATAAGGAAACTTTTATTATTGCACCAAGCATTTTTGTAACAAAACACGGACGTACCGCTACACGATCCAAAGTCGCTTGGTGATAGGACGAAAACTATGAAGATGAATGACCTGATGAAACAGGCACAACAAATGCAAAAACGGATGCTTGAAATCCGAGAAGAACTTGCAAACCGAACTGTCGAAGCAACTGTCGGAGGTGGAATGGTAACCGCTGTCGTCAATGGACAACAGGAAGTCATCTCACTCCGGATTACCCAGGAAGTCGTTGACCCGGAAGACACCGAAATGCTTGAGGACCTGGTTGTAGCGGCAGTCAATGAGGCACTGCAACAATCGCAAGAATTGATGTCCGCGGAAATGAGCAAATTAACTGGCGGTCTTAAAATTCCCGGACTCCCCTAATCAGAATGGTAGCGGAAGGCAGCATTGTAGCCTCATCCTCGCTCCGCTACGGGAATTAGCAGAAAAAATCCATGCAAGAATACCCGAAACCGCTGGCGAAGCTCATGACTGAACTCCAAAGGTTACCCGGAGTTGGTCCGAAGACAGCGCAACGTTTAGCGTTTTTTATGCTAACGTTACCTGATACTGAAACTGCCCAAATTGCAGAAGCCATCGCGCAGGTAAAACAACTACTATTTTACTGCGACGTGTGTGGCATGATTACCGATACAAATCCGTGTTATATCTGTACCAGCCCACGCCGCGATCAGCGGATAATTTGCGTTGTTGAAGAGTCGAATGATCTTTGGGCAATTGAAAGAACTAATGGCTATACAGGGTTATATCATGTACTTGGCGGGGTGCTCTCACCGTTAGACGGGACCGGACCTGATAAACTCGGAATTAACACGCTCTTTCAGCGCATCAAGGATTCCGCCCTAAACGCTGAGCCGGTGCAAGAGGTAATTCTTGCCACAAATTTGACAACAGAAGGGCAAGCGACGGCACTCTATCTTATACAACACCTGGAAATGTTTGAAATCGCTGTCACTCGTCTTGCTTATGGTATTCCTTTTGGTGGGGATTTGGAGTACGTTGACGAGTTAACCATCGCAAAAGCACTGGAAGGCAGGCGAAAAGTTTAAATGAGAGAACAGTGGTTCTTACTACTTTTAGTCCCTCTGTATTGTGGCGTGTTTAGTATCGCGTGCGCGCAACCTGATTCAGATAGCCAAAACTCAGAATTAAGAGACACCACGGGTGTCAGTGCCAGCACTGCTCGCCAAGCGAATGCGTCTTTCAATGCGCAACGTGCGTTTGCAGCATTGGAAAAACAGTGTGAATTCGGTCCGAGACCGCCAGGTTCGGCAGCACATCAAGAAACACAGAATTATCTCTTTACAGAACTTCAGAAATATGCGAACAACGTAGCACTTCAACCGCACGCGTACAAGGCAAAAACTGAAACGCTACATCTGAACAATATCTTGGCAGAGTTCGGGCCTCCGAGTGGTGAGACGCTGCTACTCGCGGCACATTGGGATACGCGTCCCTTTGCTGATCACGATCCAAAACCGGAAAATCGGGATAAACCGATTCTTGGTGCCAATGATGGTGCTTCAGGAGTTGCTATCCTCCTTGAAATTGCCAGAGTCTTAAAAGTACACCCACCGCCGCGGCGCGTTGTTATTGTGCTTTTCGATGGTGAGGATTACGGTAGGTCTACCGACGATATGTTTATCGGCTCTCGGTTTTTTGCCAAAAACCTTGGAAAATGGAAGCCAGACTATGGAATCCTGTTAGATATGGTGGGCGACAAGGATCTGACGCTCCCGATAGAATGGTACTCTTGGAATGCGAATCGCGAGTTTACTGAGGCTATATGGAATCGAGCATCAGCACTCGGTTTAGCACCTTTTCAACAACGCTTAGGGGACGCTATTATGGATGATCACGTTCCGTTAATCAAGGTGGGTATTCCGATGGTTGATATAATTGATTTCGATTATCCGTCCTGGCATACAATCGAAGATACTGTGGACAAATGTAGTCCCAAAAGTTTGGAAGTTGTCGCAACACTCGTTATCAGTATTATTTACGACGGACTTTAACCGGTACAGGACTTATAAAACTCCCTGCTGGCGGGGTTTCCCAACCCCGCCAAGCTTTAGGTGTATAATTAATTGTGGGCTTTACTATAATTGCGTATCTCCTTGTAGTCGCGGGATAAAAAGATGAACACTTATCACAAACATTATGACGTTATCGTTGTCGGTGCGGGGCACGCGGGCTGTGAAGCCGCACTTGCTGCTGCGCGAATGGGCTGCGAAACGCTTATCGTCACTATCAATTTGGATACGATTGCCAAGATGTCTTGCAACCCTGCTATCGGTGGACTTGCCAAGGGACATCTCGTTAAGGAGATAGATGCACTTGGCGGCGAGATGGCAAAAAACATTGACAAGACAGGAATTCAATTTCGACGCTTGAATACCAAAAAGGGACCGGCGGTTCGCTCAAGCCGCGCGCAAGCCGATAAAAAGGCGTATCAAGATGAAATGAAACGCGTCTTGGAAGCACAACAAAGACTTGACATCAAACAGGTATTGGTTGAAGAGCTCCTCGTGGAAAATGGTCGGTGCATCGGAATTCTGAGCCAGACACAAACCGCTTACTTCGGAGAGACTGTAATTCTGACAACAGGTACTTTCCTGAAAGGCATCATTCACATCGGCGATGTTTCATATAGCGCGGGCAGGGCAGGCGAATCTTCTGCTGAAAAACTCTCAGAAAGCTTTTTGAGTCTTGGCTTTGAAATCGGACGGCTCAAAACTGGCACGCCTCCACGCGTCAATGCCCAGACTGTTGACTTCAGCGTGATGGAGATTCAACCCGGCGACGAAAACCCACTGCCGTTCTCATTCTCAACCGAACGGATCACGCAGCCGCAACTCCCATGTTACCTAACTTATACAAATGAAAAGACACACGATGTCATTCGTGAGAATCTTCACCGTTCGGCAATGTACAGCGGTCGCATCGTAGGTATTGGTCCCCGCTATTGTCCATCAATTGAGGATAAGGTCGTCCGATTTTCTGAAAAAACGGAGCACCAAGTCTTCGTAGAACCAGAGGGACGGGACACGGATGAAATTTACCTCAACGGTATCTCTGCGAGCCTCCCTGAAGATGTTCAGGTAAAGATGGTGCATAGCATCAAAGGGTTAGAAAACGCTGAGATCATGCGCTTTGGATACGCCGTGGAATACGATTTCGCACCAGCTATACAACTACAACCAACGCTTGAAACCAAAAAGGTGCCTGGACTCTACTTCGCTGGACAACTCAATGGCACCACGGGGTACGAGGAAGCCGCCGCACAAGGACTTATTGCTGGTATCAATGCTTCCCGAAAAGTCAAAGGCGAAAAACCGCTGGTTCTGGATAGGGCACAGGCGTATATTGCGGTGCTTATTGACGATCTGGTTACGCTGGACATCCGTGAGCCTTACCGTATGTTCACATCCCGCGCTGAATATAGGTTAGCATTACGAGAAGACAACGCCGATTTGCGACTTACCGAAATCGGTAGACAAATTGGATTGGTTGATGATGACAGATACCACCAGTTCCAAAAGAAAGCAGCAGACATACAGACAGAATTGAAACGGTTACAGGAAACACTTCTTAAACCGACTACAGCGACTGTGGAGAATTTGGAAAATATTCTCAAGACGGGCGAGTTAAAGCAACCGACATCGTTGGCAGACCTCCTGAAGCGTCCAGAACTTCGTTACGAACATATAACACAACTCGCACCGCCCACGGAGATACTGCCACCAATTGTGGGTGAACAGGTAGAGATTCAGATTAAATACGATGGGTACATCCAACGGCAGCAGCGACAGATTCACCAATTTAAGAGATTGGAAAATTTCCGAATCCCGGACACATTCGACTATGCGAACGTTCAAGGGCTAAAGACGGAAGCACGAGAGAAACTTGCAAAGATTCGTCCCGCCTCCATCGGGCAAGCGTCGCGTCTGCCCGGCGTTTCGCCAGCCGATATTTCAATCCTGACGGTTATCCTTCATCAACAGAGAGCGAGATAATTTGGCACAGGACACGCACGTTTTAAAAGAGACGTTCAATCGACATGGATTTCCGTTAACCATGTATCAGGCTGCAC
>JAKZUG010000757.1:0-10002 GCA_047516705.1 Candidatus Poribacteria bacterium
GAAATATTAAATAACGTCCCATGAAACTTAACAACGGTATTCGCCTAACATGGCTCGGGCATTCCACCTTCAAAGTCGAAGCAGATGGACAAACGCTCCTTATTGACCCGTGGGTGACAAACAATCCCGTCTGTCCCGATGCCCTTAAAACTTTTGACGCACTTGATGTAATACTCATAACGCACGGACACGCCGACCACATTAGTGATGCAGTGCCACTCGCCAAAAAACACACACCGACAGTCGTATCTATCGTCGAAATCGCGGGATGGCTCGGTAAGCAGGGTGTTGATAACACGATTGGGATGAACAAGGGAGGCACCGTCACAATCGGCGGCGTGAAGGCGACGATGGTTTCAGCAAACCATAGTAGCAGCTTCACAGAGGAAAACGGCACCACGGTCTATTTGGGTGAACCAGCAGGCTACGTGATTGAATTTGCGAACGGCTACAAAATCTACCACGCTGGGGATACGAATGTCTTCGGAGACATGCGGATTATCGGTGAAATCTACCAACCTGATCTGGCACTACTCCCTATCGGCGACCACTTCACAATGGGACCGCGTGAAGCCGCCTATGCCGCGCAGCTGCTCAACGTACCAGCGATTCTGCCGATCCACTACGGTACCTTTCCCCTCCTAACAGGAACACCAGAAGAACTCCGTCAATTAACAGCATCTCAGGATGTGGAAATTGTCACGTTAGAAGTCGGGGAGACATTAGACTAACGTGAGTTTGATAATAAAATCTAAAAATAGACGTAGGTTGGGTAGAGCGGTAAAACACCAAGAATTTTCACTTATACTGAACATTCTGCTTGTCTATGACCGTTTCGTATAAATAGAGATAGCGAAACCCAACAATCCAAACGCTGTAGACGTAAGAATGTGTTCGGTTTCCGATATTTTGGTGATTTCAGGCTCCGTATGAACCTTGAACAATCTGTCCTGTTTAGTTGAATTCACGTTAGACTAAGACATCCCGATAGGGACTGTGGAGACCAAATACATTCACAGTCTTTAGCAGCTCGCGTGGGTTTCCTGTATCGTAACGCTGACCCGCGACCCGGTAACCCGACATGCCTTCCTGTTTTATCATTTCTGCCATCGCATCCCGCAATTGAATCTCGCCGTGCGTCACAATTCGGTGTCTGCAGTTCTAGTCCAGTATGTCAAAGAGGAGCGGTGTAAGGAGGTCTATGCCGAAGTTGCAAAGATACTGCTGTGCTGGGATACCTTCAACGCGGAGATGTTCTTGTGCGAATTCAGCCGTCGGTTTTTCAGAAATTTGTGCTAATGTAAAAAGCCGTGGGGATTCAACGCAAGGACTGCCGTGAACGATGCCGTTGAGCGAGAGTTCGTTTTCATGGCAGAGATCTAAACTTGTCACAGATTGACCGACTTGTGCGTAGACATCCATGAGTTGTTTAGCACATGAGGTCTCTGATTCCGAAATATAGAGATGGTCACCAAGCAGAATCATGATCGGTTCGCCAGCAGCGAAATCCTTTGCACAATAGATAGCGTGTCCGAAACCCTCCGGTTCCGCCTGAATAGCGAAATGCAACCGATGTCCTATTTCTACTAATCGGTATGCCTGTGCTGCCAATTCCGCCTTTTCGAGAATCGCATCGGCAACGGTACCAGAGAAATAGTCGGTAATCGGTTCAACCTGCTGGGGTTGCGCAACAAGACACACCTCTTCCACACCCGCCAATAACGCTTCTTCAATAATCAACTGAATAATAGGCTTCGCGATTCCATCTTGCGCGATAATTGGAAAGAGTGCTTTCGGCACGGCTTTCGTTGCGGGGAAGAGACGTGTTCCAAGTCCAGCAATAGGAATAACTGCTTTTTGAATCGGTTTCATAGGACTTGACCTTAAGTGAAGATGTCCGCCAAACTTTGGCGGACATCTCATTTTCAATACGCCGTGTATCTCATATAGAGGCAATTCAGCGCATATTGCAACGGATGCCTATTGAGGTACAGAAACCGCACCGATAATTTAAGCGACGTTTCGGTTTCCGTAAGTCTCTTTTTTAATTTCTCAATCCCTTGAGGTACCCCCAAGTGGTGGAGAGTTTGCCAGCAGGTTCCACAGGAAGTTGATCGCTTTTCGATTCAAAATTCTGCTTTACCTCTTTTTCATCAAGAACCCGGTCATAGATACGGACGTTATCTATCATACCGATGAGGAATCTGCCATTGTGTTCACTGCCGATTCGCCGTTCATTCATTTGTTCTGGTTCACCACCGGCGACACCTTCGTCAACCAACTCGCCGTCCACGTAGAGTTTCAGTTCGTTATCTTTGGTATCGGTTGTATAAACAATGTGATACCAGGTCTTTGCCTCCGCGCCGAAGCGAATCTTGACACCACCATTCTTATCTACCTGTATTTGGTTCGCCTCAAACTTAAAGTGAACTTTGCCAGCGACCCACTGCCACGTCGAGACGATGCCTTGAGTGACGCCAAACTGGCCTTCCCATGCGTAGCATTCAATAGAGATCTGTTCAAACTCGCCGAGGGCAGGAATTTCAACGTAGCTACTCGCGTCCCCTTCAAACTCCAAAGCTTCTCCCGTGCCCCCCATCGCACCGTCAGCAAAGTCGAGGTTACCGAGGATTTTCGCATCGTTTTCGCCAAGGGTATCTTTGACAACCTTGCCATCAATATCCGCTTCATTGAGCGTATACATGGCAATCAATCCATCTGTTACAAAATCTTGTGCATCAGCCGCGGAGACATAGCAGAATGCTGTCAGGAGTGCGGCGAGTACACAGATTACTCTCATATTTCTTACCATTTGAATTGTTCCTTTTGATTATAGAAATTGGGTTCCATCTTGTAAATGTACCACTTCTTATAGGCACGTTCCGTATTATGCGCAGTAAAGCTGAAAAGATATAGAGATGACCTTCACCTTGAGTCGTTAACGCACAGTATAACTTTAGACATATCCATACCTATTGGGTTCATCAAAACCCGTTTATACATTTTAACTTATGCACTTTCGGTTTGTCAAGTCAATTACATCCGTTGGGAAAATTTTTGGTATTCAGAGCACCAAACCATTTCGATGCCTTGTTGAAGGAGTTTGTACCCCGATTTTTTTCGTACGCCAAAGCCCCAGCGGGGTGACAGGTGTATAGTACAAAGTGAACTTTCACCTCAAACTTTTGACAAATATTTACACACCCACATCCGTTTCGGCAAGTTTCTGCGAAAGCGCAAGATTATCCTCATAGACGGTTTTGATTAACTCCTCAATATCGGGATCCTGAACCGATATGTCCACAATTTTGAATCTTTGGAGTATCGCACCGATGAGGTCCGCTGTGCTAATCTCTTCTGGGGAGAATCGATACTGCACGCGAGTCCCCTCTTGATAGATGACGTGCGCATGAGGGATACTAATGTCTGGATAGGTTTCGGCATAATCAACACTCAAAATCCGTTCCGTTGAAAGCAACCGCCGGAGTGCGGCGAGCTCCCCGTCAAAGCAGAGTCTCGCGTTGTCAATTAGAATGACGCGTTTGCAGAGTTTTTCGACATCATCTAAGTCGTGTGTTGTTAAGACGACTGTAACCTGCCGTTCGACGTTAATTTTTTGAATGAACTCGCGGATACGCGCCTTGGCAACCACATCCAGCCCGATCGTCGGTTCATCAAGGAACAGCACATCCGGATCGTGGAGAAGTGCCGCGGCGATGTCCGCACGCATCCGTTGACCGAGGCTCAACTGACGAACGGGGGTCTGGAAAAAATCACCAAGACTCAGCAATTCATCGAACACCTCCACATTGTGGCGGTATTGTGCCCGTGGAATTCGGTAGATACGCTGCAGCAATTCAAACGATTCTCGTACCGGTAGATCAAACCACAAATGCGAACGCTGCCCAAACACGACCCCGATATGTTTGGCGTTCTCCTTCCGCTGACGATGTGGGATATAACCATTCACTGTCACACTACCTGATGTAGGCACCAAAATACCGGTCAACATCTTCATGGTTGTTGACTTTCCAGCACCGTTCGGTCCTAAATACCCCACAACTTCACCACGTGCTACGGAGAATGAAACGCTATCCACCGCTTGAACAATGCGATGTTTGCGAGAGAAAAGGTTCACAAAACTCCCGAAAAAGCCTTTACGGTGGTGATAGACTTTGAAAGATTTGCTGAGATTATCAACTTCAATCATGGATTTTCCTTTCTTGACACCCCGGTAGGTGCGGTTTCCTAACCGCACCGGATCATCCGCAAACACACTGTATCTCTCGCGGCTCCCAAACAATGGGAGCGCACTCTCCCCAGGTCTAGCAGTGAAAATTTGGGTTTCACTGCGTTCAACCAACCTACGCGCTATAAACTAATGTCCGGTACTTTGATAGTGCAACACACCCCACCGCCAAAATAGCATGGTGACACCCAGAAAAAGGAATCCCGCAAAGGGGGCTAATTGCACGCCAAGTGGCGAGGCTCCAGAAGATGCGACTTTTTCCAATAGAAAAAGAGACGGAAAATAGTTGACACACGCCAGTGGAATAATAAAAGTGAAAAAATGCCGAAACCACCACCGATAAATCGAAAACGGGTAACTCCCCATGAAAGTGCCACCGTACGTGAAAATATTAATGATCTCTATGGATTGGATAGTCCAAAAACAACTTGTCGCGCCAATCACGAAAAGTCCAATAAAAAAGCAGGTGCCACTGACCAACGAAACCAGCAGATACCCGACCTTTGTAAGCGACCACGTAATAGTTAACTGCGAATTGGAAATAAGCAGGACGGCAAATGCTTGCGCGAACCGACCGACTCGGCGGAGGAGAAAATCCTGTGCAAAGACTTGAAAAAAAGTAGAGAGCGGGCGAATGAGTATTGTATCAAAATTACCGCGCACCACACTATCCTGAAAGACATCAAATCCTCTTCCAATCATCTCGGCGACAGCAAAACAGATACCAATCATACCGTAGAGAAACCCGACCTCCCATAGACTCCATCCTGCTAATTGTTTGAAACGATTAAAGAGCAGAGCAATCATGAAAAAATCGATGATAGAGATGCTCGCTTGCGCAAATAGATCAAAGATAAACGAGAGCCGGTACTCCATCTGTGATCGGATGCGAAGTTTGACAAAATGGAAGTAGAGTGAAAGATGGTGCATTCTTTTGGAAATACCTAGAACCTATCTCCTAAATACCAGTATGCCTGTACCCAAAGAAAGCCTTTTTTAGGAAGTATATTGTAAGTCCCCCTGATAAGGGGGACTTAGGGGGTTTCTTCCGTGAGACATTCTATTCGACAATGCTCTCAAACTATTTATGAGACGCACTGTACTAACCGCCCTGTATGACGAGCCGGGAAAATCCACGTCTTAAAAGAACTCTGCCCAACCCGATAAAAAATAGGTTCCATATCATCTGTTTGCCTATAGCAATCCAGATCCCGACACCTGTAATCTTACCCAAATAGATACTAAACGGGAGATCAATCAGACCGCCAAACGGCAACCATGCCGCGATGTGTGCCATCCATTCGGGCCATAGCGCAATCGGAACCAGCATCCCGGAAAATAAGGTGATTAAGGAATAGGACAGTCCAGAAATTCCTGTTGTGTCCAGCGTCCAGAACGCAGAACTAAAAATTGTTATCGTGATAGCAGCACTCATGATAGTAGCGAGGGTCATTGAAACTGCAAACGCCAGTAAGATAGTCGGCTGCTTCGGGATCGCAACAGCGAAGAAGATAATGCTGATAAGAAAGGTCGGAAGGCCCCGCATGAATAAGTAATAGCAGGCTCTACCACATTCATCCGCGAACCAATAGGCATGGAAGTCTACCGGTTTGGTTAATTGGAGGGCGACGCTACCGTCTTTTATCGCGTTTGTAATTTCAGAACGAGCCCCCCAAAATGGCATGAGCATAAAAAAAACCTGACAGAGGACAAAATAGGTGATAATTTCATCCAGATAGAGGGGTTGGGGACCGGTACGCGCTGCATAAAAAGCAGTATAGACAAAAATCTGCACCAACAAAAAAAAGAAATTGGTGGTCAAACCCGCAAGGTTGGCAACCCGATATTGCATCCGCTTTTGGAATGACTTCGTCACAAATGCCAGATAGACATGAAAGGTCAGATACAAGGATCTCATCCCTTCGCGGTGCTGAGATCAGCGATAGACACAGATTGCCCCTTCTCTGAGGATTCGTAAATACCGTCAAGCATCTGCATCAGCATGATACCCTGTTCCGCTGAAGAGATAGGGGTCTTCCCATCCACTATGCACCCCACGAAATGTTTTACCTCTTCGTCAAAGCTGTTAATCGAAGGCGCGTCAAGCGGTTTATCCACTTCCTTGCCGTTTGCCTCTGTGTAAAGCCTGAAGGGGTTAAGGGTTGCTCCTGCTTTCGTTCCAGCGATTTTAATGTAATTATCGCCCGGCAGATTCAGTGCCCACGTTGTTTCGAGGATAATGGTCGCGCCGTTTTCAAACAGGATTTGCGCGAAAGTCCCATCGTCGACATCGTATTTAACGTTGTCTGGCACGAGATGCCCAAAGTGAGAATATGCTGCACCCATAACTTCAACAGGTCTTGGAGAGTTCATTAACCACCAGATACAATCTAACGCATGGACTCCAATATCAATGAGCGCACCGCCGCCAGAGCGTGCTCTATCGACAAACCAGCCTTCTTTACCAATCGGGATGCCGCGCCCGCCGGACGTAAGCGGCTTTACCGAAATAAACATCACCGAGTTCGCCGGCTTTAACAAGCTGCTTCAGCCGCTGGGAACTACCATCAAACCGCTGCACGAGGGCGTACATTAAAGTTTTACCGTTTTCGGCAGCTGCATCCGCCATAGCCTTTGCTTCTTGCGCACTCCGAGCAGGAGGTTTTTCACATAGCACATGCTTACCGGCATTCAACGCATCAATAGAGATGGGCGCGTGGAGGAAATTCGGCAAACACACACTCACAGCATCAATATCTTTGTTCTCCAACATCTCTAAGTGATTGGTGTAGATATTCGGTATGTTATGTTGTGCTGCCACCTCTTCGGCATGCGTCTTGTCTAAATCGCAGACAGCAATAACCTCTGAACGCGGATCGGTAGTATAGCCTTTGAGGTGCTGCATCCCGGGCCAACCCAGACCAACGACAGCCGCACGGACTTTTGTTGTTCGATTCGGCATAGTATGTATTCCTTTACTTATTCGCCATCAGCCATCAGCCGTCGGCTGTCAGCAAGAGGCTTTAAAGGCAGCCTCAGTCCCAGATCCAGTAGGCGCGGTTTGTAACCGCGCCGGCACCTAACACAAACTTTGTACACGCCAAAACCCTCTTTAGTCCCGGAGGGTTTATTTGCTTGGGTATTTCTTCAGCATCTGTGTAGAAACTCACATGGGTAAATCTATTCGTGACGCAGTGCCTCTGTGGGGGTAAGACCGGCGGCTTTGTTTGCTGGATAGAGTCCGAAAAATACACCAATGAACGCAGAAACCCCAAACGCAATCAACGCAGCTTCGATAGAGACGATGGCAGGCCAACTCGCCTTCATGAGTTTTGAAATAATTAAGCCGGAAACGGATGCGAGGCTGCTTCCAATGAAAATGCCGATGAGACCGCCGCAGACGCTTAAAACAATCGATTCAATCAGGAATTGCGTCAAGATGTCACGCCGTCTCGCACCGAGTGCTTTACGCAAGCCGATTTCGCGAGTCCGTTCCGTTACAGAGACCAACATGATATTCATGATCCCGATGCCGCCAACGAACAGCGCGACACTCGCAACGCCGCCAAGGAGTATCTGGACAATCCGGCTGACATTGCCTACCTGTTTTATAATCTGTTTCGCAGTGAAAAATTTAAAATAATTTTCATCGCCGTGTTGTTGACGCATAGCGACCTTGATTTCAGCAACAGCTTGCTCGACTTTTTCATAGCTCTCGGCTTGGCAAAACAGGTAGATCCAGCCTTTATATTTCCCGATAAAACGAAGCCCCATTGTAGTGATCGGAATAACCACCCGATTATCCCAACCCTCACTCGCCATACTATTGCCTTTCTCCTCCATGACACCAATCACAGTGAACCGCTCTGGACCTATTCTAAGTTCAAGTCCAATCGGATTCCGCATCTGAAATAGATCTTTATGGACTTCGGACCCGATCACACACACGGGATCGCTTCGCTCAATGTCGTTCTCAGTAATGAACCTACCTGTTTGGACGTACCAATTGTTGGCTTCTGGATAGTAGGGCGTAGTGCCGTGGACCTCAAGAGACTGATTAACATGTTTGTGGGACACACGAAGGTTCATCTGTGACTGTGCCGTAGCCAGTTTAAGAGATGGACAGTTCTCAGTGATAAAAGCGAGGTCTTCGTATTCAATATATTCTGGGTGTTTATTTTTGATATACGATCCGTCCTCTCTCCGGATTTCACCTTTCCGAAAGCAGACAATCATGCCTGCACCCCCGATACGTTCTAATTCGGCGAGCATGAGATGTTCGGCACCGCCACCAACCGAAACAACCGCAACAACCGCGGCGATACCGATGATAATGCCGAGCGTCGTGAGGACGGACCGCAATTTATTCCGTTGAAGTGCTGCCAAACCGACGCTAACGCCTTGTGTAATCTGCATGGGTTCCTAAATTCTTGTAAGAGACTTGTGCTACTCCGGTTTCATAGATTCGCCGTGCAACAAAAATGCGCGGATGTCATAACGCCCAGGGCGTTCAATCGGTAAATCACCGTTCTCGATCATCAAATCGAGCGGGTTCGCATGCGTCCGCAACGGCAATTGAACCACTTCATGCATACGGGCGGATTCATAGATTGCCATGATAATCTCAATAGCAGCCCGACCGTGTTTGGCTTCCCCGCGGTGTTCGGGACCGCCTTCAATCCACTCGACGAGCTCAACTGCTTGCGCGACATGCTGGTTCGCACCATCAGACGGACGTTCTTCCCATTCGGCGGTCTTATTGTTGAGAAGGCGGACGCGACCCTCCGTTACATCTGCGATACCGTCTGTACCGTAGACGATGCCGCCTTGGTAATTCGGCCTGCCAATTTCTTGCAAAAGCATGCCGATGCAGCCGTTCTCGAAACCGATGATGCCGGCACTCCGGTCCTCAATCTGAATATCGCGTTCATAACGCTCGGTTTTACGTTCAACGTTGCCAATCACCCACGTCGCGGCAGGATCACCGAGGACGTAGCGCATCATATCAAACAGGTGTGAACAGTCATTCAATAAACCCTGTCCACCGTGACAGGCAATCTGTCTCGGTTCACCGATCGCTCCTTCAGCGATGAGGTTTCGGGCATCTGTCCATGCGGAATTGAACCGACGTTGATGGCCAATGACGACCTTAACACTGGTTCGGTTGGCGGCGATTAACATATCATCGCATTCACCGAGGTTTACACCCATCGGTTTTTCACAGAGTACTGCCTTTGGACTCCGGGCACACGCGGCGATAGTCATAGGCGCGTGGAGTTTGTGCCACGTCGCGACGCTTACAATATCGAGATTTTCCTTATCCAACATCTCGCGCGCATCCAAATAACAGTTTTCCGCAGGGACACTGTAGGTGTCGGAGAACTTATCAAGTGCCGCTTGAACTGGGTCGGCGAGCGCGACGATATCTGTCTGTTCAACACCCTGATAGCCGCGGGCATGGGCATTGGCAATACCACCACATCCGATAATTCCAACGCGATATTTAGAGGTTCCCATATTCATACTTCCTATGTTTCTGCCACTCTATGGATTCACATAGCGGCAATCAAGTGGGTGAAAGAGACGGTAATTGACAAGTCAATTGCCAATCACAGAAACTCTATAATCTTGAAAATCCTATAATTTTATAAATCCGGGTTTAGACAATAACACAAATTTTCTGAAAAAAGCAAATTTTTTGTTACCTTTTCACAGAAATTACGTATTACTAAACACGTCGTCATATTTTATAG
>JAKZUG010000758.1:0-3633 GCA_047516705.1 Candidatus Poribacteria bacterium
CGTCTGAACAATGCCAACTCGTTGAGGCATTGCGGACGGAGACGGCTTACTTGGTTCGACAGATTTGCGGGACCCTCGGGTTCACCCGGAGTAACCTCTATTATCAACCGAAAAAGGACCCCTGTGAACATGTCTTGCGAGATGAAATAGAGAAGTTAGCTGCGCGGTATCCGACATACGGGTATAGACGTATCACAAAACTACTGGTGAATCAGGGATACCCCGTTGGGTATCGCCGTGTTGCGCGATTGATGAAATCCGAGAACCTCTCAGTCGCTGTCAAACGTGCTTGTCAAACGACCCACTCTACTGACGGTGTGCATCCCTGGGGGAATCGCCTTCAGACGCTTGACATCTCTCGACGCGATCAAGTCTGGGTTGGCGATATTACATACGTCCGCCTCAAGGGACACTTCGTCTATTGTGTTCAGTCGCGATCAGGATACACTCCTACCGAGCGATCGCGACAAACTTAATCCTTGCTACTTCCTTATTAACATTTTCCGTGTAGCGGTGAAATCGCCTGCGGAGAGCGTATAGAAATAAACACCACTCGCCACAGGTTCCCCCTGCCATTCCACCGATTTTCAATCTAAAACTTTTCGGATGTAAAGAATATTACCTTCGATTTTTGTTTGAAATTCAGGTAAATGAATATATCCTGATACACTCCCGCAACTCTCAATCCCTTTCGTAAGTTCATCTACGACGTAACTCATTGCGTATCGCATTAAGAGACGATTATTCTGGTTAGGCGGTTCGACTTCATAGAAAAGATTGGCACTCTCGAATCCCGATGGGTGATATTTTATGCGATTCAGTAACCTCGCGGTTGCCAATTCAGCAATCGCCCACCCATCAATATTGCCATCAAGAGCATCTGCTCCAAGAATAGCCTCAGCATAATTTTCGGTAAGCCACAATGTATTTTTTAGTTGCTCACCATTATACCATTCCCCTAAATATTCCTCGCCGGCTTTCGATACTGCACTCCGGATATCAATATCTTCTGTGACATTGCGTAGTAAGGAAAAAGCGAACTCAGCCGCTCCGGGTGTTTTCCCTTGGTAAAGAATTACTTTTCTCCCGTCAGCAATGTAAGTACCAATCACAAATATACTATCAGGCTCGTATTCAATACTGACAGAATCAACATCTACAACAAGTTGCTTACAGAAGCCGTTATCATCTACTAAAATCCTTGGCGTCCCCTCGCTTGACATCTGATTTGGATTATACCGGATGTAGCGAACGCCACCTATAGTTTGAAGTTCAAAATCATAGTGTGTGAATGATGTACTGCTAGAGGTGTTAACATATAAATTATGCTTCGAGACGCGAATACCTATAAAATCCCTGCCTATAGACCAATCGCTTGCGAATTCAAAGTTAAGTTTAGCATTCCCTAAACGTGTATCCTGAAAAATAATACCAGATTTAATATGACTAAGCACCTTATCTGCATCAACCCATCCATCATTATCATCAGTCCCATCAAATCTATCCTCTGAGGCAATGCCTAAGAGTAATTTTTCATTCATCCACGCCTGATCTGCCGATCTTGGTTGTGTACCTAACTCGAGTAATTTCAGATCGTCCATAGTACTATTCATCACGTCTGATACGTGCTCAGCAGCCGCAGGGGTAAATGCTGTATAAAGGACTGACACCTCCCCTGTGACAATATGCGTTCCAATCACAAATATACTATCTGGTGTATGTGTTATACGCATCTGACTTATGTCAACTGGAGCTAACTCAACGAAATTTCCTGCATCGTCAGAACCCCAACCTAAATATAACCATCTCGGCATACTCTTTTCCATTACATCATCAACGACGACATCATTGACGACCGGTTTCAATACTTGCTGTCCTTGATCACAACCGATAACAGCAACCAGCAGAAAACAAAAGCACCAAAGTGGCATCAGAAAAAATTTCATTAGGTAAAACCCCCTATTTTTAAGTTAGCCGAATCGTATCAGAATATAGTACAATTTGTGTGAAAATAAAGACCTTCGAGAATGCCCCACAGAAGCTCTAACCCTCTCGGCACTGGAAATCAAACGCCTGCCTATGACCAGGATGCCCCGTTGAAACATGTGGATCCCCGGTTCTTTTCTAATCCTATAACCCCAACGCTTTTTGAACTTCGTCCCACTTATCATAATCCCAAATCTTCTTCAAGAGCGTATCAAAATCCACTGGGGTTCTTGAAGTGGCAACTGCATGGCAACGAAACCCGCAGGCGCGCCGTTTAATTTCGTCACCATATTTGCAATACGCGGTATCCTACCGTGTATCCACGGGTGATTTGGTAGTTGATTCCGTTCTAATTTATATAGCGTGCCTGTGGTGCATACCACAGCGTGCTTGATTGGCAATGCAAATGCGGTATTGAAATGCTTTGCGAATTCGCCAAAGGACATGGTTTTTCTCTCGCTGGCGCGCGCGACAAGCATTGGGAACATCTCTCTTGCGCGCTCTTGTGATTTGCGTTCTCCAAACATTGTCCAATTGCTGGGGCTGTTGAATAATAAATTGAGTTTTTCCATAGTTGTTCTGCTCCTTACACTTTGGGTAGATAAATATGGTTTGAAAGCAACGCGTCTATTTCGTTAGACCGCATCACCGGGTTTAATAATCTCCGCAGTTGTTTCATCATTATGATTTTTCGTGAACAACATTTTCTTCGTAGCAGAAAAATCATAAATTACTTCCTTATCAACATCTTCCGTGTAGCCGTGAACTCGCCTGCGGTGAGTGTATAAAAATAAACACCACTCGCCACAGGTTCACCGATCTCGTTTCTACCGTCCCAATGCGCCGCACGGCTTTTGCTCTGATACATTCCCACAGGCTGGTGTCCCAAAGCCACTGTCCGAATCAGCCTGCCGTCTATCGCATAGATGTGTAGCGTCACCTCTGCGGGTTCGGACAACTGATAAGGTATCCATGTCTCTGGGTTGAATGGGTTTGGGTAGTTGGACAATAGCGATGTTTCTTTCGGAACAAGAGCTGCGAGAAGCTGCTCAAGCATCAAGATACCGCGTTGCGAGGTGGTATCTGTCATATCTGCGTGTTGGGCTTGTCTGAGCCAGTGTCGCACGTCTGTAGCGGTGAGTATCTCCAGCGTCTGTGGATGTGCTGCAGGAGCGGCTGCGCCAGTACCCATCTCACCAGCGACTTTGACAAGGTCTACGATATTGACAATTCCATCGCCGTTGACATCTGCAGGGTGTTGACCCGTTAAACCGAAGTTCGCAGCAATCAACACCAAATCTTGGATATTTACAACACCATCGTTATTAACATCTTCTTTATTACGTACCCCGCTTATGTTAGGAATTACGGCGGAAGGGGTTAGACCCCATAGGAGTATGGTGCCGTCGGCACTTGCACTTGCGAGCATCTGACCATCAGGACTGAATGATACGCTGAAAACAATCCCTGTATGTTCAACGAGCGTATTGATGTGTTCGCCAGAGACAGCATTCCACAGACGGATGGTAGTGTCCCAACTCCCACTTGCGAGCATCTGACCATCAGGACTAAACGATACACTGGAGACCCAGTCCCTATGCCCACTGAGCGTTTTGATGTTTTCACCAGAGACAACATCCCACAGAC